>NZ_FOXR01000033.1:0-18959 GCF_900115765.1 Caldicoprobacter faecalis
AAAATTTCAGAATCAATGGTAATATTGTATTGAGCCATTTCTCATCCCTCCAGTTAGTTTTGGTTTTTACATTTTAATTCTAACCAGAGGGGTGGGGGTGGCTCAACCCCTTTTTACACAATTATATGGACTTAACTTATGGATTAGCAACAGCATTGTATTATTATAGCATTGTATTATTATAGCATTTTTTTATATAAACTTCTACATCCTGTTAAAACATAAAATCATTAAAACAGGCCTACATACACAGTCCCCGGCTCCAAGATGGCCAACAAAGATTATCGTACCAGAGGCATTTCAGTAACCCTAAGATTTGTGCATCCATAAGGAATCAATATGATATCCTCCACCTCATCAGAAACCCATGTCATCCTTGGGTATGGTAATGCAGCGCCGTTTTCCATTCCCCAATCGATTTTTCTACCTTTTGTGCGAGCTATTACAGGTGCCCCTTGAGGTGAAAAAGGACAGTCACCTAAAGGCCGTTCTTCGAATACAATATCCTTCTTAATATTGTCCTTATCAATGCACAAACCGTAATTCCATGGAGTTGTAGGATACACCTCATAATCACAGTGGGGGAATTCTCTACCTGGTACATCCTCATTTACTCTCACCCATCGCTCGCCAATGAGCAGCGAATAAACAAGAGGGCCCCGCGTAATAGCATAAAGCCCACTAGGCCGTGCAACGATACAAGGTTCCATAGGAAGCCGAAGAGTAAAGGACGTCTCTCCACACTACCTTCGATTCACACGATAAAAACCACCGCTTGGAAGCACCAGCGAAAAGCCACCCATCTTAAGTTCTGGCTTTTCTGCCCATACAGGTATTCTTAAATCCAACGCAAACTCCACTTCTCGATCAACATTTACAATAAAATTCAAGGTATCACGGAAGGGATAATCTGTCTTAAGAGTAACCGTCACCTGAACACCATTGATATTCGTATTCACTGTAGAGGGAGCATAAACCGCAGCCACCAAACCATCAGGACTGCGCATAAAAGTGGAAAGAGCTAGCTTGGGCCAGCCTGGGCTTAAATTTGCAGTACAGCATCCGTAATTGGGCTCTAGCCCAAACAGGTTTGACTCTCCGCCATTGGTTCTAAAGATAGGATTTTCTTGCCGGCTGCATTCCACCTGGTTGACCTGCTGGTCATACTGGTGTGTCCACATATCAGGGCTAAAGGTTGCGGGCAGCGCATTGTATGCAATCTTCTCAAGGCGATCACCCCAATGAGAACGCCCAGTAATTGCCAGAAGATGCTCCAAAGAATACATATATTCAACCACTGCGCACAACTCAGTACCCTGCACAGGGCTTGTACCGGCCAAACACTCGTCACCAGTGAATACCCCGGTCACCATTCCGTGATGCTCATCCAACAGGCTTACCATATACTCAGCGCTATTGAGATGCTCGCTCAAGCCTGTCAATCGCCACAGCAATGCCCCTGATTTGAGCATCATGGCGTTATTCACCACATGGCTCATGAAACTCCAGCGCCATTTTTCATCTGGTTTTTTATATGGCCAGCGCTTGAAAAATTCTATCCAATCAAATCCCTGGGCGTAGAGTTTTGCAGCAAGGTCCAACAGCCATGCCTCACCAGTGCGCTCATATAACCACCATATAGAAATAAGGCTTTCAAACCAGCGCATATGAGCCCAGCCAAACAATGTGGTTCGATCAATGTGCCTGTCTAAAGCCAATAAAGCTTTACGCACCACTTCTTCAACGCGTTGATCGCCTGCAGCATCATGGTAAAGTACTAGCACTTTCAATATCAAAAACATGGCCCATAGGTCATACTGTGCCCGTCCTTTACCCCTTTCCTTTTCAGGACAAATCCACCCATCTGGAGCCTGATTGGATATTATAATATCCATATAGCGGCATGCACGAGCCTTCATATCCTCATCATCAAGTAGCCAAGCCAGCGGTATAAAACCATCAAGCCAGTAGGGGAGGCGTTCCCAGCCTTCTGCACAACCACCAATCCATTGACTAGCCTTTATATCGGGCCAAAACTTATCCAGATTACCTGATAGTCCATTGGCCTGTATTTTAAGCTGATTTAGCAGCCACCCTTCAGGACGGATTTCCCTCATAGAGAGTTGACGGAAGGCAGGCGGGTACAGCGCTTTACCCATAACTTCCCCCCTTGCCACACAATCTTATGAATCAACATTTTCCAAACCCTCATTCATCTCAATATTCCCTCATTCTTCTCCATACATCCAGGATTAACTTATACCTCTCCGGCGGCAATCCCTTGAAAGGAACATTGCTGGTGCAGAAAATATATCCTCCACCCGGCTTACCATAAGTGAGGGCGTATTCCGCGCTCTGTATAACTTCCTCGTCAGTACCGGTTTGCATGAGGGCACAATTTACGTTGCCACACAGACAGACCTTATCCCCTACGAGCTCCTTCACTACTTTAATATCTACCCCTGCCTGTGGGTCCAAAGAATGAAGTGCGTGCGGCCTACACTCAACTAGCTGGTCAAGTATAGGCATTATATTTCCATCGGTGTGTTTAATAGTGTACAAGCCTAATTTACGCGCTTCATCGATGATCTTGTAAAGATAAGGCTGGATGAACTCCTCAAACATGGCAGGTGAGAGAAACGGACCACTATTATAGCAGTAATCAGAGCATAGAATTAGGCAGTCCACCCCCGCTTCAGCCAGCCGCCTATTCCTTTTAATAGCCGTTTCAGCCATTTTCGCAGCTTTTTCTTTAACAGCCTCACGGTTATCCGCAATAGCATAGGCAAACTCATACATCTCATTGCCATCTGGTATTGCAAATGTGCCATCGCCATGATAATGAATCATGTAATTATCCCCTACAAGCTCCCGCAAGTATTTGATAAGCAGTTTAGTCTCTTCGGGAAGAGGTCCTCCTTCGTTCCAAAACTCCGTCGCATCCCCCAATACAAAACCCGGTATACTAGAGTATTCAAGGGTACTGTATACCTCTACCATGTATTCGGCAAGCTGGTATATCCTCTTCTCCTTTTCCTTCCACGATAGTTTGGCCAGACCTTCCCTGGTGAGGTCCTCTGTGATGAACTTTCGCCCAAACATCTCCTCTTCAAGCTGAAACTCCAACTCAAAAGTCGGCACCATATCAGGCACCTTTAAGGTTAAAGCAGCCTCTGCTCTTTCCTTTGGCGTCATTGATACCCCCCCAAACCACGTTACCTTATAACAAGCTTTGCTATTTCTTTATTTGTATACCTTAAGCAAACGCCATTTTAAGAATTCACAAATAATATTACAATCAATTCTGAACCAATTCCACACACTTTTATATTATCTCGCTCGATACTATATCATTTCCATAGCCCAACTACATACTTTACAGCTCATTGTAAAAGGTAACGTTGTTTTCTTTGGCAAATTTAGCAAGCTCCTGCTTATATTCATTAAAAAACTTCTTCTCCCTATATTTCGTATAAATAAAAGGTTTGTCAGACTTCCGCGTCGTAATTACAATACGTTCTGAAGATACCGGCCAAAAGAACCTGATCTCCTTACATCTTTGAAATCTGATACTCACAATTTCGTCATATCGTAGGTTTACGGTGCTGACCCTATTCTTACCCACCACCACAAGCACCAATTCAGTTTTATCGCAGTATATACGCCTGCTTGCCAAAGCCATCATCCCTTTTAACAAAATGCAGGTCAAGCCCTGGTTATGAGGTCAAGTAGCAGCGCTTTCACATATTTATAATCCTCATAATTCAAGCTATACAACTCCTCCGGCTTCTTGCCTCCAGACGGATCAAAGTCCTTAACATTGCGGGTAAACAGAAGCCTGTCCCATACCTCTTCCAGCTTCTTACTTGGCTCAGGATACAGCCTTTTTACCATATTGATCAGCTCAAAATCCTCAATGCCCCTCTTTAGGTTCTTGTATCTTAAAGTAAGAAGAGGACGCCCATCATTTGCAGGATAGACAAAATTGGTATCGCCTGCCTTCCAGTGGGGAAAGCGATAGGAAATCCTCTCCCTGGGCTTCTCTGGCCATACCGTATAGTTCCACCTCAAAAACCCATCAAGATCCATGTATGCCGTCAAAATGCCTATTAAACGGCTTTCCAGGAGGGGTGAGCTGATAAAGGTGTTTGGATAAAGCGGATTGCAGCATACATACCACATAAGCCTGCCTTTTACGTTTCCTTTTAACTCATTTATAAGCTCCCATTGATCACACACACAGCGAAGTGCCGGAACAAAATCATGTATCTCGTTTCTAAACTCTCCAATAAATTCCGCATGATTAATTGCGGCCTTATACTTAAATGCGGGTGCGATCTCCTTTAAGAGGTTTATCCTTTGCCTGTACAATCCAACATCCGCAGGCTCATCAGCCACAATTCTGACTTTATCTATCCATCCCTTTTCGACAAAGAATTGCTCCAGGGCTTTTATGTATCCTTTAATTTCTTCTGCCGACTTCATATATTTATAACATCCATCCGCTTCATCAAAATAGCGTATCCTAATGGCATCCGGATAATCTGGGGCAATCCCTCCATATCCGTCCTCTGGAGATACCCAGATATTGACCAGACCAAATACCTCTATCTCTTTGTCTATACCATACTTAAAACACAGCTCTATATAACGCTGCATTATTGAAAAATCATACTTAAATTGCCCATACCTATCCTTTATCACCCTGACCATGCTGTATTCAAAAAGGTCAGATAAGTAGTTGGTCACTTTAAAACACCGCTGTCCCGACCAGGGAATCTCTGAGGCAATGACCGTTATAGCCTTTTGGCCCAAATCTCCAAGGGTTTTTATATATTCTTCCAGTACCTTGAAATGTGCATCGCTCCAGAGATGCACTTCATGTTTTCGGGCAATATTAGAAGGGTGCTGCCAAAGGTCCAAATAAAACTTATACTCTGATGGCTTGGGCATTAATACGTCTTTGACTTCCAGCTCAAATTTCAATGTGCCCATCTGCTTTTCATCTTCAAACATGGTATGAGTAAACAATTTAACCTCGCCCTGGTATATACCAGGTTTTGCATCTTCGGGTACATCAACCTCAATCCATACGGGCTGCACCTTTTTAGGCTCGACATGAACGGTCTCATCATTGAGCAATATATCGGCCTTCATCAACCTGTCATCATCTTCGACAAAACCGACAATATTCATCTTTACAGGCCATTGAGGACATTCCGATACAGCGGCTTCAAGCCTCACATTGGTCAAAGGCCCTCTGGGCGAAAACGCCGGAGCATCCCCAACCGTCACCGTAAACTCCTCATCAGATTGAAGCAACACCTGAAAAGCCGCCCAATCCCTTTTAGCGGCGACCATCGAAATTGTATGCCTCGTAAAAACCTCTGGGTTCCATCCTATGTCGTCAACCCCATAGCATTGCTTGTGACTCTCATCGGCCAGACCATAACGTAAATTAAACATGCCTAACCCCCCATTTTTTATATCCTCATTGCCCTCATCTACAGGCACACGGCCTTGCAGAAACCGGAAAAGCGACTTATATGCTCACCACTCACACAACTGCAATCTTGCAAGATCATACGGATTTATTAACCATTACCACAAGAGCGTAACGCCATCATATTTTAACGGTTCATTTGCATATTGTAAGAAAATATTGCAAGAAATGTATAATATCATGGAAGCTATCAAACGGTACATACGGAACCCCTTGTGCTGCACAGTAATCCCTTAAGCGGCCTTTTGCAAACACTATATCCGCCTCACGGGCCGCACATCTATCAGTCGTTCCATCGCCGATGAAAATTATAGTCTGGTACTGTGCCTTAAGCTCCCTCAAGCGCCTCAATTTGCAGTTTCCACAAGGGCCCAATCCGCTCTCACATTCATCACTTTCATCGAAAAACACGGCTTCTATATGGCGCCCATTAAACTTCAAACGGTTGGCATAAATCTTTATATTGGTGCTATCGATACCTTCTTTTTCAAAAAAACTTGAAATGGTGTTGACATAGCCTCCACTTACTACGATAAGCGGAATGCCTTTTTCGCTTAATAATTTACAAAAGTCCTTAAAACCTTCATCCAAGCGGGCATTTTGAAATATGAAGCTCAAAAATTCCTGTTCAGTAAGATGGATTCTTTTAAAATGTTGGAGGGCGCCTTCCTTGACGCCCAACTTGCCCTGGGCAATTAACTTCTCAATCTCATAACTAGGCTGCCCTCCAAAGGTAAAATAAATCAAATCGTTTGTATCAATATCAGTAATAGTCCCATCAAAATCAGATACTATTGCCACGTTGCTTAGACTGTCCAAGCCCTTATAGTTCACCCTCATTTCAGCCCTCCAGTGCACGAATTAAACACCACATTTTATTTAGCAGCAGTAGCCTGCCTTTTGATCTCCTTGAGCCGCTTCATGACGTCATTGGCTCCTCTGCCGAAATAATCGTGCAAAATCTTGTATTCAGCATAGAGCCTATCATACATCTTTACGTTCTCGGGTATGGGCCTGTATACCGTATCCTTTACCTTTGCCATCACTTTTGCCGCCTCTACTATGGAGTCATAGCCGCCTCGTTCTTTCCCTGCCGCCACCGCGCCAAACATCGCAGAGCCAAGAGCAGGCGCCTGAGGAGAACCCGATATCCTTATCTCCCTATTGGTCACATCGGCATATATCTGCATCATAAATGGGTCTTTCTCTGCAATTCCACCAGCGGCATAAAGCTCATAGATGGGAATGCCGTGCTCTTCAAATGTCTCGATGATCATCCTGGTTCCGTAAGCAGTGGCCTCTATGAGCGCCCTGTATATCTCTTCGGGCTTTGTAAGAAGTGTGCATCCCACAATCACTCCCGTAAGGTCCACATCCACCAGCACAGAGCGATTACCGTTCCACCAGTCAAGTGCCACCAATCCACTCTCGCCTACCGCCAGCTTTTGCGCCTTCTCCGCCAGCAGCCGATAAATGCTTATGCCCATTTCCTTGGCCTCCTGAACATATGCAGGCGGTACGCAGTTCTTGACAAACCATTCAAAATGATCCCCTACACACGACTGCCCGGCTTCATAGCCCATATAGCCCGGGATAATCCCATCTTCCACAACGCCACAGATGCCGGGTACCATCTTTTCTTCCTTGCCGAGCAGCATATGGCATGTGGAAGTCCCCATGATCATCAGCATCTTTCCTTCCTCGGTAATGCCAACAGCAGGTACCGCTACATGAGCATCCACATTGCCTACGGCGACGGCCGTACCTGGCTTAAGTCCTGTTAAGCGTGCAGCTTTCTCGGTTATCTCACCGGCTTTGGTGCCTATTGGATATATATCCCTGCTGAGCTTCTCATCTACCACGTTCTCAAGCCTGGGATCCAAAGCTCTGAAGAAATCCTTAGATGGATACCCTTTTCTCTTGTGCCATATGGCTTTATAACCCGCGGTACAGCTGTTACGCTTTTCCTGGCCGGTCAGCTGAAGCACTATCCAGTCAGCCGCTTCGATGAATTTAGCAGCCCTCTCATATATCTCTGGTGCCTCATTTAGTATCTGCCATATCTTGGGAAATAACCACTCGGAGGAGATTTTGCCGCCATACCTCTGCAAAAACTCTTCGCCTCTTTCGGCGGCAATCTGGTTCAACCTGTTGGCTTCATCCTGTGCCGCATGATGCTTCCAAAGCTTAACATACGCATGGGGATGTGACTTATACTCTTCATAAAAGCACAGCGGAGTCCCGTCCTTATCGATGGGGAGCATAGTGCATGCGGTAAAATCAATCCCTATCCCAATTACATCTTCGTTGGACACCCCTGCTTCTTTAAGCACCGCTGGGATGGTCTCAGCCAGCACATCAAGATAATCCTGAGGATGCTGAAGCGCCCAATCGGGCTCCAGCTTTGTCTTCCCATCGGGCAGGTATTCATCCATGACGCCATGGGGATATTCCTTGACAGCGGTGGCCACTTCCCTGCCGGTGTCCACCTCCACCAATACTGCCCGCCCGGACTGGGTCCCAAAATCCACTCCTATCGTATACTTCTTGCCCATGTTCATATCTCCTCCCTCTGGTTTATTTTTTTAGCGCTTCCCCTTATAACCAGCTCTGGCCGCATTTTTATGCTATAGCGCTTTTGCCTGCCTTCAATCATATTGATCATGGCTATTGCTGCCTGTTGGCCTAATCTTTCCTGGGGATGCGCAACTGTGGTGAGCTTAACCTCGGAAGCCACAGCAAGCTGCGAATCGTCAAAGCTAACGAGAGAAATGTCATCAGGAACGCTCAGGTTCATTCGTCTCAAAACATCCAGTACCTTAATGGCCATCTGATCATTGTAGCACACAATGCCAGAACATTGCGGAAGCAAACTAATAAGACACTCCATTATACAGCTTTCAAAGTTTATCGCTTGTTCTGTATCAAACCATAAAATCTTTGAAGGCAGAACCTCAAGTCCAGCCTCTTCATGGGCCTTTTTAAACCCGGCAAACCTATAATGCCCCTGAATATCGTCTTTCTTAAACACGCCACCAATTCTGGTGTGCCCCAGTTCAATCAGGTGTCTGGTAGCTATGTAGCCGGCCCAGACGTCATCCTCTACCACATAAGAACAATCAAAATCCTCATAACAACCATGGATAAACAGGATGGGAATATTCTTTTGCTTTAACTCCTGGTACAAATCCAGATTGGGGTTGGGTAAAGCGCTTTTGGTGGGCTCGACTATCAATCCTGCAATGCGGTGATTTTTCAAGTTTTCAAGGCATAAACGCTCCATTTGATGCTGATTATATGTGCAGCTTAGCAGCAGGTTGTATCCGTGCCCCAGCAATACGCTGTTAATCCCCCGAATGATAGCTGGAAATATATAATCATTGAGGTAGGTGGTAATGACCCCTATGGTGTGCATCTTCTCCCACCTTTCACAGGGGCCATTACCCACAAACGTGCCTTTGCCGTGTATTCTATAAAGCCATCCTTCGTTTACCAGCTCTCCAATTGCCTGCCTCACGGTGTGCCTGCTGATGTTAAATTTCTCTGCCAGCTCATTCTCTGAAAAAATCCTGTCACCAAATTTCAACTGCTTTTGCTGTATCGTCTCTATTATATATTCCTTTAAGCGCTGATACTTGGGCTTTTGGTTATCTTTAAACAAAGTGCTACACCTGCTCCATCATTTATTTTATTTGAATGGATTCTCATCCTTGTACAGCATATTGGCCGGCTGGTTGAAGTCCACTTCCTCGATGCCCAGCATCTTCATGGCCGCAAACAGTATCTTGCCTACATGTTTGAAGGCAACGCCGGTGTGATGCGGATACCTCTTGGCAATCAAGACATACCTGTAGAATCTAGCCATCTCCTTTACAGCAAATACCCCGATGCCGCCGAATGATTTGGGATCAACGTCTATAACCTCGCCTTCTGCCACATAGCTCCTCAGCTTGCAATCAGCCGTACCCTGCAACCTGAACAACGTGATGTTCCCTGGTTTTATGGTTCCCTCCAGGGTACCCCTGGTTATATCCGGTTCCTTATCCGGCTCCAGGAGCCTGTGCATGATAAGCTGATATTTCATTGCTCCATCTTTCAAATGGCACTTGGGCGTATTGCCACAATGGAACCCCATAAACAGGTCGCTTAGCTTGTAATCGCCAAACTTATCCCTGTTGTTTTCATACATGTCCCTGGGAACGGTATTGTTTATGTCAAGAAGGGTTGCTGGCATACCAGTAGCACACGTAATGATGTACTCACTCAAAGCGCCGTATATATCCACTTCGCATGCCACCGGAATGCCGCGGGAAGCCAATCTGGAGTTCACATAGCACGGCACAAAGCCAAACTGGGTTTGGAATGCAGGCCAGCACTTGTTGGCAAATATGGCATACTCCGACGCTCCGATGTGCTTTTCCATCCAGTCCAGCAAGGTAAGCTCGTACTGCGCCAGCTTGGGAAGAATGCCAGGGAACTTGTTGCCTTCCCCCAGTTCTTGCTCCATGTCCTTGATGACCGATGGTATCCTGGGGTCGTTTGCATGCAGGTTAAAAGATTCAAATAGGTCAAGCTCAGAATTTTCCATGATTTCAATGCCTAAATCGTACAGCGGCTTGATGGGAGCATTGCAGGCAAAGAAGTCCTGGGGCCTTGGACCAAAAGTGAAAATTTTAAGCTTTGACAGGCCCAGTATCACCCTTGCAATATCCACAAATTCCATAATCATATCTGCAACTTCATCGGGCGTGCCAACGGGATATTCGGGAATATATGGATTGAGTTTGCGCAGTCCCAAGTTATATGAAGCGTTAAGCATTCCACAGTATGCATCCCCACGTCCATCAATCAAGTTGTTCTCGGTCTCCTCAGCTGCAGCCACAAACATGGAAGGGCCGGCAAACTTCTGCGCCAGCATGGTCTCTGGCCCTTCAGGCCCGAAGTTACCCAGGTACACAACCAGCGCATTCACATTGGCCGCTTTAAGCTCATCTAAAGCTTTAAGTACATCCTTCTCGTTTTCCACCACTGTTTGAATCTCGGTAATGGCAATGCCTTTTTGACGACAGGCTTCAACTACTGCTTTTCTCCTTGACTGGCTGAGCTGTACCGGGAAGCAGTCCCTGCTTACCGCTACAATCCCCAGTTTTACCTCCGGAATGTTCATCATACAAAGTTACCCTCCCCTTTAAAAAGTTATCGACTTCCAGTATCATTATACCACCGTATCACTTGTATGCACAAGTCCTAAAAGTCAAAATAAAATAGAAGAAAAGGGCAGGATTTTAATGCGCCCTGCCCATCTTCCTAACGTAAAAAGTAAACTATTAAGCACCTCTTAGTTCGAGGTTTTATGAGAAATCAAAACTCAAAATTCTTTTTCGTAACGCGATTCACGCATTCCAAATCGCAATCAATCCCTCATTATCTCGGTCTTTTTGGGACTACTGCGGCCCTTTAACTCAGGCGGACGTCCTTGTAGCGCCGCCAGCGATATCTCTATATCCTCGGCAGCCTCATCGGGCGTCAAACAGCCCACCGTTACCATATCACAAGGACGAATCGTGTGCCATACAAAAGTTAACCCTACAAAAGGACTTGCACGCCCGGCCGCCATGGGTTTTATGGTTATAACCGGTTTTTTAGCATTCCATATCACCTTGTGTATGTATTCAATCTCCACCTGCATCAAAAAACCTATACAGTTGTAAATCTGGATGTAAGTCTCCACATCATATCCGTTAAGGTCAGAGTAGATAACGAGCTCGGGCATGTGGCAGGAAAGCCCGGGTATCATGCCATGATCTCGTATCATCTTAAGGTAATCCGGTAGCCTTTCGATGGTCTTTTTGTTTTTGTTGACCAGCTGCTCCACCGAAGTATGGTGCGGAAGGCATAAGGTGGCACCCAGTTTTTTGCTGTTTGCAATCACCCTCTCGGCTTCCTTACGTGCCTCTGCATTGTCATCCACATTGATTATTGGCGTATCGATTATTATCATTCCTTTGCCTGTGCGATCTTCAGCAAGCCTTACAGCTTCCACAAGATGAGGATTGTCAACAAACGGCCCCATAATGGTATCCACGCCTGCCTCAAGAAATACTTCAAGCATGTCAGCTATAACCTGCGGCGAGCTGTTTTTATGCCTGATCAGATTATCGGCAGCTAAACTGGTATGGCTATATCCCAGAATCCAATTGGTGCCAATGATCATCCTAGACAGCGATACACCGCCTACATTTGTCCTTGGAAATAGCGCTTCCATTTTATCCATCCCCCTCCTATCTTGTGCCCCTGGGAAACCATTTAACTAGCAAACTATTGCAGTGATATGATTGAAACAATATGCCTAAAACAAGCCTCCTTAATACCTCCTTAATACTAATTGTAGTATACACTGCCAGCTTAATGCAATAGTGGACTCATTTTTCATTTAAATGCAGAAACAAAAACCTCCTGCAGTAGGGTAGTTAAACTAAATATTTCATGCCAGCATATAGTTGATCTGTTGCGACAGGCTTATATTCCTAATATCCCATTTCCTCAGCATAAAATCTATGAACTCTAAATTAGATAACCCTGAATCTCGGACGAATTTCAAGAATTTGGCATCATACCATGGAGGGGTCCAGGCTCCCGACCTGCATATGTGAATTGCAGCCACTTCTATACCTTCAGGAATGCTTTCCCAGGTGATATACTCCACATTGTAAGCGGCATTGATTCCCTTAAAATCTTGTGGCTTTTCAGCAGTATAAGGGCTGTATATGATGCTCGCTTTTTTAACAATCTCATCTTTCAAAAGCTTACCCAGCCAGTTGGCACAGTTCAACTCAAAGTTTAAAGAAGCCAGTCCCCCATACCCCAGGTCGGCATGGGCATCAAACAGGTAAACACTGGTACATCCGATATCCCGAGCAATGTTATAAGAGAGAACATGAGAATCAGAGATATAAACTTTTACGCTGGGTTTGATTATGAATTTTCGTCTAATTTTCTCCCAGAAATCCCTTATCTCGGGGGACAGACTGTATAAACTCTCTAGGTCTTTCCCCTGCCTTTTTAAGCATAAAATAGCGCTTATACCACACATCAAACACATTTTTGGAATTTTCAATATACAAGTATCCCTTTGCTTTAGAACAGATAAAATAATCCCAGTCGATGCTCAAAAGACATTTGCCCACTGACATCACTCCCATCGTGACCAATAGCAAATGCCTTTACAAGTTCGTGGTCTGGTTTTAATAAATTTCACCTGGCAGAGTTGCCAGGTGTTTTCATTATCAAATTTATGCCCATTTAGAAAGGTAATAATACTTTTCAGCCGAACTGCTGCAAAACCTTTCCATGCTCAGGATAGAGATATAATAAGATATAAGGCTTTCTGCACCTTGATTTAGATTTACACCATCTTTTGTGATGCCATCATAGCATCCACCCGTCTCTGGATCGATAAGGCTAACACCTTTAGAGTTATAGCCCATATACCACCTGTAACATTTTTTTGCTTTCTCAAGATAACCATCTTCCTCCGTGATCTCATATGCCTTAAGATAAGCCAGCAGCGTTTCACAGGCCTCTATTGGCTGTTCATCAAACTCGGCTGCCTTGTCTCCTTTTTCAAACCAGCCATGACAGCCTATTGGCTTAAAATAACCCTTGTTGAATGTATGTTTCTCTAAAAAGCTCAGGCTTTCCAATCCTATATCCCTAAAGCGTTGTTCGCCGGTTGCCTGAAAAGCCACCAGCATAGCCCACGGCAATACAGCATTGCTGTAAGTAAGCACGTCTTCAAACCACTTCCAGTCCTCCCTACAGTGCTTATAATATTCCTCCGCCAGGGAGGTAGCCAGATCCCTTATTATTACTTTGGCCTGGTCGCCATCTAAAAAGCCCAGCCCTATAATCGAATAGGCCTTGCCTCTGAGAGAAAACAACTTATTACAATTGGGAAGCGCTCTGTCCACAATGTATTTTGCAACACGCCTTATGTTTACCGGTACATGTTCATTGGATATGGTAAACCCCAGCGCCCATAAGCATCTCCCAAAACAGTCTTCAGAACCCCTTTCTTCAATAAACCGCCTGTCATAACCCATGAAATTCCTAAACCAACCATCTTCATTCTGTGCATTGAGCAAAAAGCTGGTATATCTGTAAAGAAGAGTTTCGTATCTCTTTACCGGCCTCTGCTCATAAAGGAGTACCGCCATGATCAGCGCTCTTGCATTGTCATCGGTGGTATAGCCCTTGGTAGGATCTGGTACTCCGTATTTTGCATGCTGCAGCATCCCCGTGTCATCGGTCATACGGAAGATATGCTGCTCGTTCTTCATTTTACCTAAATCGTACAGCATCATCCTACCAGCGTATCCCCTTTCAACTGAGTTTCCTCGATAGTCTTTATGAACAGCCGAGCATATTGATTGGCAACATTCTTCCACATCATCGTCCTACCAAGAGCCATGGTCCTTTTCTCCATCTCGCTCTTCACCTCCGGGTGCTCCAGTATATAATTGATGCACCTTGCCAGCGACTTGGAGTCCGCAAACTCGGCCAGCATGCCCCTGCCGTCTGCCAGCATCTCTTTAGCATACGGATATGGCGTAGAGACTATCACCTTGCCATATCCCACTGCATAGGCCAGTGTACCGCTTACCGCTTGATCCCTGCCAAGGTAAGGCGTCATGTATATATCCGAAAGCTGTAAATATTGTATGATTTCATCCTTCGTAAGGTATTTATTTACAAACCGCACGTTTTCTTCCACGCCCAAACGTTCCACCAATTCTTCTAGCTTCTCCCTGTAACTTTCACCATATTCCTTTTTCACGCAGGGATGTGTCTGCCCCAGTATGAGGTACAGCACCTCGCGGTGCTTTTTAGCCACCTCTGCTATAGCTTCTATACCATACTCCAAACCCTTACCCGGGCTTATAAGCCCAAATGTGCTGATTATCTGTCTTCCTTTAAAGCCGTATCTCTCCTTGAGCTTTTCTCTTGGTTCTACAACCTTATAGGGTACGCCGTGATGTATAACCTCGATCTTGCTGGGATCTATTCCATACACACTGGTTAAAATCTTTACGGTGTTGTTTGCCATAGTGACAACCCTACAGCTCTTTTCCCCCAGAACCTTTATAATCTCCTTTTGTTTATCAGAAGGCTCAAGAAGAACGGTATGCAAAGTGGTGATAAAGGGTATATGCAAATTGTCTATAAAATCCAAGATGTAATCTCCCCAATCGCCACCGAATATTCCGTATTCATGCTCGATGACCACAAGTTCTGTATCGGTCTCGTTTAGCTCCTTGGCAGCTTTCACATAGCTGTCTCTATCATATTGCCAGATCTCCATGATGATCCTCTCATCGTATCGATAATCCCCGTTGCTTATGGCAATAACCCTGGGTTTATTTATAAGCTTTATCTCATCCAGCTCGTTTACCAGGTCCTGAGTGAATGTGGCCAGCCCACATTCCCTGGGCGGATAAGTGCTCAAAAACACGACGTTCCTGGCTCTATTGAGCACCACCATTCATCACTCCTTTCTTAAAAATTTTGCAAAACAAAAAGTTGGCATTCCCTTTATTCAACAATCACCATGAGTTCTTTGCAAAAAACTATATCGCCATGGTACGGCTGTCTTCCTCGGCGTACACCGTCCTGTAGTGCTCACATCCCTGTTTTATCCTGCAATTGGACGCTACAATGGTATTGACCAGCTTGGCTCCATTCTCTACCACCACATCATCCCATATAACGCTTCCCACAATCTTTGCCCCTCTGCCTATGTGCACGTTATTCCCTATAATGGCGTTGGGGCCTATCGATGCATTTTCTTCAATCTTTACATTGGCGCCTATATACACGGGCCCCTGTATCTTCACCGAACTATGTATGTCGGAGCCCTGTCCTTTGTATATCCCTTTACCGGATAAGTCCAGACCACTTACCCTGCATTTACCTGCCATTATATCAATATGGGCCTGCAGATACTTTTCAGGCGTACCTATATCTATCCAGTAAGAACACCCCTTATACACCGCAATCTTATAGCCTTTTTCGAGGAGCTGAGGAAATACTTCCCTTTCAACCGATACCGCACGGCCTGCCGGAATCTCCTCCAACACCTTTGGCTCAAATACATACACACCAGCATTTATGAAATTAGAAGTTATCTCATGAGGCTGAGGCTTTTCCTTAAACGAAATGGCGTAATCATTCTCGTCGTATTCTATAACCCCGTACATGGATGGATTATCCACCTGTGTCACGGCAATGGTAACATCAGCTGCCTTCTCCCTGTGATATTTTATAAGCTCCCTTAAATCTATATCACTTAAAATATCCGAATTGAATATGAGGAAAGTATCATCAAAGTACTCCTCAGCATTTTTTATTGCTCCACCTGTCCCCAGCGGTATATCCTCTTTAACATGATGAATTTTCATTCCAAACCTTTCTCCATCGCCAAAATGCCTTTGAATATATTGAGCCCTGTAACATGTGCTCAACACCACTTCATCTATGCCTACGTTTTTCAGGTTGAGTATGCTTCTCTCAAGTAGCGGTTTGCCCATGATAGGAACCATCGGCTTTGGAATTTTATTGGTCAAAGGTCTCAGCCTTGTCCCCATCCCTCCCACAAGAAACAATGCCTTCATAAGTCGCATCCCTCCTTCAAAATTGTTGATTTAAAATCAAACAATTCGAAGAAAGCAATACGACTTTTGAAAATTTATTTGTATAAATTTAAGCATCAAACTATTTTCATTGGACTTGAACACCATGAATGCCTGTTAAAATGCCTTAAAATTGGCTTGCCCAAAACTGTTTGGTACCTTAAGATGGCTGCTTAAGGGCTTGCTTTGCGTGATAACGCCAAATTTTTTATCAGCACTCAGCAATTACGAGTGCTAATAAACCTAGGATAAAATTTTAATACTTTTGTTCCCAATGTCAAAAACGGCCAATACGGATTATACGTGGTTTGCCTCAATTATATTAAATTATCTCATTCTAAATAATGATTTTTTAAAAACTCACCTTGTAGAAGGTCTGTTTAAAATTTCACATGCCAATGGTGGTATCACGGTTCCAATATTTGCTGTATACATCCTTAAAAAAGACCTGCAGTTTTCCTTTGTTTTTATACGTGATAAGAAGGGAATTCTCCAGCCATAACAACAGAAGGTAATAAGGGAAAGCCCTGAAAAAGAGATAGAGCCCTAGCATCCACATGCCAAACACTACCATAAAACCATCGGTTTCGGTGGGTGTATTCTCACCTTTGTATACCATCCTTGCAATGACATAAAGGACCGCAAGAATGACCGCATAAACCAGAGAAACTTTAAATTGAGTGACGGCGCTCCATACTCCAAAGGTTACAGCTATCGCTTTGCCGCCTCTTCCTCTAAGAAAAGGGGAAAAGGCGTGCCCCAAAATCGGAGCAAATGCAACCGTTGTTATAGATAAATCTCTGATCATCTCGCGCTGTATCAATACCACAAGCGGAAAATAACCCTTCATGAAGTCCAACAACACTCCCAGCAACCCCAGCTTAAACCCTGCAGCCAACCATAAATTAAATGCTCCGGGATTGCCATCCCCCACCTTTGTTAAATCCTTCTTAGCTGCAAGGCCAAGCCAGTATGAAAACATGAGCGACCCACACAAAAACTCTATAATAAAGTAAAATACAGTCATAGGTCCCTCCTGGTTCTAACTTCAATCTGCCTCCCTTTCCAATACACGCACCCCTTGAACGAAACCTGATACATGGAATAAACCATTATCAATATGAAAAACGCCAGCGACAAAAAATGCACCACAGGCATAATTTTACCATAAGCTCCTGTGTATTTCAAAAAGTATGTAATCTGAAGGGTATAAATGATATATCCTAACAAAAAAGGCCACATCCACGGATGTCTTGCCACCAGTAGAAAAGGAGTCATAAACCCAGACAAAAAAATACCTATAAACCACAGCGCAATCAATGCCACAGTAGAACGGCTAAGATTGACCATTCCCAATACAGCGCTCTTGCTAAACCCCTCTATTTCGTTTTTTATGCCGTTGGGATACATCCTAAAAGAGACAAGGTCGTAACCTATGAAGTTCTCTACATTGATGCCAGCCTCTGAAAATCTCTTACCAAGGGTCATATCATCCATGACTTCATGCCTGACACCATAGTGACCATTGATTTTTTTATAATCCTCTCTGGTCACCACAATACAGGATCCATACAAGCTTTTCACCGAACTTTTCCTCTCAAACGGCGAAGTAAAAGCAAACACCCCTAGAAGATATGGTATAAGCGAAAGTTTTTCATAAAATTTTTCGGGCCTGTGATAGGGAACAACAGAAATAGCCCCACCATACCTTTCTCTCGTTTTAATGAGAGCTTCTAAAGCATGTGGAGCCAATCGCACATCGGCATCAAGGAATATTAGGAGATCTCCGCTGGAATTTAAAAAGCCATTCCAGACAGCCCAGTTTTTCCCCGTCCAGCCATCCGGAAGCTGAGCATTTTGTATCAATTTGACGCCATATTGTCTGGCAATCTCCCCTGTTCTATCCGAGGAAAAATCGTCAACCACAATGACCTCATCCGGCTTGTAAGTTTGCTTTTTTAGCGATTCAAGCAAAAAAGGCAAATTTTTTTCCTCATTCCGAGCTGGAATTATAACTGAAACTCTGTATTTTCTTTCAAGGGGTTTATCATTATTTACAAGGCAAACCTTAGCAAATAAAACAAAACCCGAAATGCAGCCGATTACAAAAAGCATTAAAATATTCATATTCCCCAATCCCCTTGCTTATTTTAGGCGATAGATTGATGAGAAGTTCAGCTATTTAACAACATACAGAGTTGCAACATACTCTTTTTTCTATAATTTAATTCGCATACCTTCAAAAAATAGTATCTTTTTACCCCAGGCAGAATAAAATCCCCCGTAAAATCCCTATTTAAATGATACCAAATTTATTCTTGCATAGCAATATTTTTTATCATTTATGAAACAATATGACAATAGATAATAACGAAAGAACAACAGAAAAACTGGGAATCGATGTGTCTTTTTAAGCTTAAAATTATTATTTATCATATGCAAAATGTTTGTAAAAACGCCACGTTTAAAATTTCAGTCAAAATATCAAAGGCCGGAAAGCTTGATTTTCCGGCCTTTGCTGGTACACCCGGAGGGATTTGAACCCCCGACACCCGGTTTAGGAAACCGGTGCTCTATCCTCCTGAGCTACGGGTGCGCATATTTCCCACTCTTTCTGCAACGCTTATATTATAAAATAAATAACTCAAAAAGTCAAACAATATTTTTAAATCTCTGTTGTTATTCTGTGATAATGTCATATTGAAATTATTCTGATATAATGTCATACATGAGAGAGGAGATATTCAACATGACACAAAAAGAAATGA
>NZ_FOXR01000085.1:0-1230 GCF_900115765.1 Caldicoprobacter faecalis
TTACTCGATGATTTTAGTTACAGCACCGGCGCCTACAGTCCTGCCACCTTCTCTTATAGCAAACCTCAACCCTTCCTCTATCGCTATGGGCGTAATGAGCTTCACCTTCATGTTCACGTTGTCACCCGGCATCACCATCTCTACTCCCTCAGGCAGCTCTATCACGCCAGTCACGTCAGTCGTCCTGAAGTAAAACTGCGGCCTGTACCCGCTGAAAAACGGCGTGTGCCTTCCTCCCTCTTCCTTCGTCAACACGTATACCTGCGCATAAAACTCAGTGTGCGGCTTGATGGTCCCAGGCTGTGCCAATACCTGGCCCCTCTCTATCTCGTCCTTCTGTATACCCCTCAGCAGCGCTCCTATGTTGTCCCCAGCTACGGCCTCGTCAAGTGTCTTCCTGAACATCTCTACTCCCGTAACTACCGTCGCCCTCGGCTTCTCTGCAAACCCTACTATCTCTACCGTATCCGATACCTTCAGCCTCCCTCTCTCTACCCTTCCCGTCGCTACCGTACCTCGACCTGTTATCGAAAATACGTCCTCTATCGGCATCAGGAACGGCTTGTCAACTTCCCTCTGCGGCGTCGGTACATACTCATCTACCGCATTCATCAGCTCAAATATCGCCTTGCACCAGGGATCGTTCTCTACATCCCCGCCGCTCTGCGCTACCTCAAGCGCCTTCAGCGCAGACCCTCTTATAATCGGTACCTCATCCCCTGGAAACTCGTACTCATTGAGCAGCTCCCTCACTTCCATCTCTACCAGCTCAAGCAGCTCCTCGTCGTCTACCATGTCCACCTTGTTCAAAAATACTACAATGTATGGCACCCCTACCTGCCTGGCCAGCAGTATGTGCTCACGAGTCTGCGGCATCGGCCCATCTGCCGCCGATACCACCAGTATCGCACCATCCATCTGCGCTGCCCCGGTTATCATGTTCTTTACATAGTCAGCGTGACCAGGACAGTCCACGTGTGCATAGTGCCTCTTCTCGGTCTCGTACTCCACATGCGACGTGTTGATGGTTATTCCCCTCTCCTTCTCCTCGGGCGCCTTGTCAATATCTTCATACTTCATGGCATGTGCCTTCCCGTACTTGGCCAGCACCATCGTTATCGCCGCCGTCAGCGTAGTCTTTCCGTGGTCTACGTGCCCTATCGTACCTATGTTTACGTGCGGTTTCGTCCTCTCAAACTTCGCCTTTGCCATCTCTTCTTTCCTCCTCCT
>NZ_FOXR01000016.1:0-46913 GCF_900115765.1 Caldicoprobacter faecalis
TGGTAGTTGATTAGGAATTTAGCATGTCGTGTGGATTTGTAGGTATTCATTCTAAACCAACCTTCTTAATTCCAAGATTTGGTTTAATTATATCACACTTGGTTCTCAGTTTCAACCCTTGCATTCATCCCCGCCCTACAAGGACGAGGCTTTCTGCAGAATTCTTGTAAGGGTGGGATATATATCGGGAGCCTCGGGGATATATGAACCCGCATTCGAGCCTGTACATCTCTGTGGTCATAACCGCATACCCTTATCTCACCTTCAGTTTTTCTTAAAAGGCCCATTATGGTTTTCAGCGTAGTGCTCTTACCAGCACCATTAGGCCCTATCAATCCCACTACTTCTCCTGGATACAGCTCAAATGAGATTCCATCCACCGCTTTTACTTTGCCGTAATATTTCTTAAGGCCCTTTACAGATAGCAAATGTTCCATAAAATTCACCCTCTTTTTACATATCTACTCCATAGTCAGATTGTAAAGCCAGCTTTTATCCCATATGTGATTTTAGTGTAAAGTTAAATTTGGCTGCTCAAAACGCAATCCGCAATTTTGAAGCAAAAACGACAGTAAGCGAAAAATTAAAAATTAAGCGTTACTTTATCAAGCTACATTTAAGCAAATTAAGTTTGCAGTAAAATCTTTATGTTAATTATATAACACAGTAAACTATTTTGCCAATATTTTTCAAATCAAACCAAAAATAAATGGATATCAAAGATAGTCCCTTGATATCCATTTATGCAATTAATTACAATACCAATTGCGGTACTCAATTGCTCTAAAATAAACGATGGCCTTCCTGGCTTTGCTGTGCACCCATGAAATCCCGCATCAACCAACCAATTCTACAGTCTCCCTTGCTATCATCAGCTCTTCATTGGTTGGGACCACCAATACTTTGACCTTTGAGTCGGTAGTGGATATTTCGCCTTCTCGCCCCATTCTACCAACCATACGTTGATTCTTTTCCTCATCAATCTTTATGCCAAGAAACTCCAAACCTTCACAGGCTTTCTGGCGGATGTAAGGATTGTTTTCGCCTATGCCTGCCGTAAAGACTACGCAGTCCAACCCACCCATAGCCGCGGCGTATGCACCAATGTACTTCTTGATGGAGTAGGCGAATATGTCCAAGGCCAGCTTTGCCCGCTCATTCCCCTCTCGAGCAGCCGCTTCCAAGTCTCTGAAATCGCTGCTCACGCCCGATATGCCCAGTACCCCCGATTCCTTGTTCAAATAATGGTTGATCTGCTGGTAAGTCATATTTTCCTTTTCCATCAAAAACATGATGATGGCCGGGTCAATTGTGCCGCAGCGGGTACCCATGGGCAAACCTTCCAAGGGAGTAAATCCCATGCTGGTGTCCACCGACTTGCCGTTTTTAACAGCAGTGATGCTGGACCCGTTGCCCAAATGGCACGTAACTATCTTCAGCTCCTCTATCGGTCTACCCATAAGCTTAGCAGCCTTTAGCGATACATACTTGTGCGAAGTGCCGTGGAATCCGTAGCGCCTTATGCCGTATTTTTCATAAGCGCTGTATGGAATGGCATATATGTAGGATTCCCTGGGCATGGTCTGATGGAATGCCGTATCAAAAACGGCCACCATGGGCGTATTGGGCATAACGCTTTTGCATGCCTCTATGCCGGTTATATTGGCAGGATTGTGAAGGGGTGCCAGTTCGCTGTTTGCTCTTATCGCTTCCATTACGTCGTCATCTATTACCACCGAACCCGAAAACTTCTCGCCGCCATGAACAACCCTGTGCCCTACCGCCGAAATCTCGGACATGTCCTTGATCACCCCGTATTCGGGGTGCACCAGCGCATCTATGACCATTCTCACGGCCTGCACGTGGTCCTTGATGTCGGTCCTTATCTCAACCTTTTCCTTCCCAGCCGGTGTATGTGACAACACAGAGTTGTCTATCCCTATTCGCTCGGCATTGCCTTTGGCCAAAACCGTTTCATCGGCCATATCGATAAGCTGATACTTCAGCGAGGAACTACCGGCATTGATGACCAGCACCTTCATCCCGCGTCCCTCCCCTTCACTGTTGTTGGGCCTCAACAGCCGTAATGGCCACCACGTTGACGATATCCTCGGCGCTGCAGCCCCTTGACAGGTCGTTTACCGGCTTTGCCAGCCCCTGGCTCAGCGGTCCCAGCGCCATGGCCTTGGCCAGCCTCTGGGTGAGCTTGTACGCAATATTGCCGGCGTTAAGGTCAGGGAATATCAACACATTTGCCCTGCCCCCTACCGGACTGCCAGGACATTTCTTCTTGGCCACTTCCACATCCAGAGCAGCATCAACCTGCAGCTCGCCGTCTATGAGCAGGTCAGGCATCATCTCTTTGGCTATCCGCGTGGCCTCTCTTACCTTGTCAACCGATTCATGCTCGGCGCTCCCCTTTGTTGAGAAGGACAGCATGGCTATCCGTGGTTCCATACCCACCAGCACTTTAGCGGTCCTGGCTGCAGATACAGCAATAGCCGCCAGCTCCTGGGCCGTAGGATTAGGATTCAGGCCGCAGTCGGCATAGATGAACACTCCGTTTTCACCGTATGGGCAATCGGGTACCTCAATGAGGAAACAGCTGGATGCCACCGATATCCCCGGCATGGTCTTTATGATCTGCAAAACCGGCCTCCATACATCCGGCGTGCTGTGCACCGCACCCGCCACCATTCCATCAGCATCGCCCAGCTTGACCATCATAGAACCATAGTACAACGGGTTCTTTATAAGCTCCCTGGCTTTATCCGGGGTCATCCCTTTGTGTTTGCGCAGCTCTACCAGCTGATCGACGTAAAGGTCAAATTTATCCGAGCCCTCTGGCTCTATAATTGTAGCAGCCGCTATATCCAATCCTGCTGCGTTTTTATAAATCTCCTCTTTTTTGCCCAGCAGGATTATATCGGCTATGCCCTCCCTCATCACTATTTCTGCTGCCTTAAGCGTCCTGTCGTCATTGCTTTCAGGAAGGACTATGCGCTTTTTGCACGACTTGGCCTTGCTAATAATAGATTCCATTACACCCATAGATATTCCCCTTTCAGCAAAAGATTTATTTTTTGCTAATCACACACAAAAAGCCAACCCATTCTATATTCTACATAAAACATTAAAATCCTTCATAAAATATAATTTCAGAATTTTCTGTATATATTTTTTCAGCTTAAAACAACCATTATCTATTCTAACTCAAATGACCGGCAAATCAATAGTTTTTTAAATTTTACATTGTGCCGACTCCAAGATATAATAATATATCATCTCCAAAGCGAGGGGTTATTGTGAAAGTATTAGGGATTATCGCCGAATACAATCCGTTCCACAATGGGCATATGTATCACCTTAAAAGCTCTTTAGAGCTCATTGATCCCGATTACACCATAGTGGCCATGTCGGGCCACTTCACACAAAGGGGCGAAGCGGCCATAATCGATAAGTGGGAAAGGGCTGAGATGGCGCTCAAAAACGGCGTCGATATAGTAGTGGAGCTGCCGGCCGCATATTCATCTCAAACGGCAGAACTGTTTGCCTATGGCGGCGTCCAGCTTCTCAACCATACAGGGGTGGTAACCCACATCAGCTTTGGCAGCGAAATAGGGCAGATACAACCCCTTGCAGAAATAGCCAGGATACTGGCCGATGAACCACCACCCTTTAAAGCTCTGTTAAAACAATACCTGGATCAAGGGCTGTCCTTCCCTCAGGCCAGGCACAGGGCAATCAAAGAGCATGCAAAAAGAAGCGGGCTCGGCTTTTCAGAAAGCCAGTGGGAAAAAATAATTAACAGTTCAAACTCCATACTGGCAATAGAATACCTGAAGGCGCTCTACAGAACCAACAGCAGCATAATTCCGGTTACCATCCAGCGGATAGGCGCACCGTACAACGCTCAAGAGATGAGCGGTGAGGTATCCAGCGCAACGGCCATAAGGAATGAGCTCCTGAGGCAAAAATGCTGGGATAGCATTTCCCGTGCAATGCCTCAGGCATCCTTTAAAATATTAAAGTGCGCTGTGGAATCAGGGAAAGGGCCGGTCACCAACAGTTCCCTTGAACAGCTCTTGCTGGGAAAAATCCGCTCAATGCCCCTGGAAGAGATCAAACACCTGATGGATGTAGATGAAGGCCTTGAAAACCGCATAAAGGAATGCGCCCTTAAAGCCGCCACCCTGGATGAATTCATGGCCCTTGCCAAGACCAGGAGATACGTATACACGCGCCTGCAGCGCATACTCATTCATGCATTGCTGGGTATAACAAGAGAAAGAGTGGAAAGATTTCGGCGCGCCGGTGGGCCCCAATACTTGCGAATTCTGGGTTTCTCAAAAAGAGCCATACCGCTTCTAAAGCAATTAAAACAAAACGCCAGGGTGCCCATAATAACCAAGGCAGCCCATTATCATCGGATACTCGAGAGCCCCGTAGCCCGTGAAATGTTCGATATAGACGTTTTGGCTACCAATTTATACAGCCTTGGCATACCCGACCCACGCTACAGAAGGGGAAACAGGGACTTTACCGAGAAGATCAGGATCGTCTAATGCTGGTAGGTTTCTATGAGATTTTTTATGCGGTCCATAGCTTCCAGGGTCGCTTTTCTGCCCTCCTGTACGCATTCCTCCACCTTGTCGAAATAAAAGGGATGTATATCCGAGACATCAGGATAGATTATCACATCCCCTTTTTCGACATTGTTCTTCAAAATCTCCAGCTCCATTACCTCCAGCGACTGCAGAATCACTTCCAGGATGTTTACAGGCGGGCGATGCTGCCCTTGAAATCCTACGTCCACCCCTATGACCACATCGGCTCCCATACGCTTTACGGTATCCACCGGCACCCGTGCCAACAGCCCCCCATCCACCAAGATATAATCTCCCTGCTCTACCGGGGTAAATATTCCAGGTATGGATATACTGGCCCGCACAGCCCTGTATACCTTGCCCTCATTAAGCTCTATCAACCTGCAGGTCTTAAGGTCGACGGCCGTGACGGTAAGAGGAATGTTAAGTTCGCTAAACTCCTTATCGCGGGTAAGCAGCTTGATGAGCTCTTCAATCCTCTGTCCCTTTACAAAGCCGTAACGCGGAACAGTGACATCATAATACTTCTTTATGTCCAGGTTTTGTGCCAGGCCCTCCATCATCTTTGGAGAAACACCGGCGGCATACAAAGCTCCCACAATGGCCCCAATGCTGGTTCCGGCTATGTAGTCAGGGACGATCCCGTTTTCCTCAAGCACCTGCAATACACCAATGTGAGCCAAACCTCTAGCAGCCCCCGAGCCCAAAGCCAACCCTATCTTCACCTTTTTCTTCATAAACTTACTACCTCCACAATATGAATTATACTGAAGCGCACTCTTTATATGCCTTATTATGGGAGGAAAAATGCATAAAAGATACGCCTTGATAAAGCTACAATCGATAACATTGGTGATGTTATGTCTCCTGGTCGCCTGTTTTATAATCGCCTTTCCGCGCCAATCGTTCCAGGCGGCCTTGACTGGCCTGGACACCTGGCTGAGAAACGTCTTCCCGGCACTGCTTCCTTTCTTCATCACCTCCGAAATAATGATGGGTATCGGGCTGGTGGACTTTTTTGCCATCCTACTCAGGCCTGTCATGAGACCCTTGTTTCGCTGCCCGGGTGAAAGCTCGTTTATATGGGCTATGAGCATCACCTCGGGCTATCCCGTAGGAGCAAAGCTGACCTCCTCTTTCCTCGAGAGAGGCAGCATAACCGTCCACGAAGCCCAAAGGATAATGGCCTTTTGCAGCACCTCCGGCCCGCTCTTCATGCTGGGCGCGGTGGGCATAGGAATGCTCAACAGTTCTGCAGCCGGCAAGGTCATCGCAGCAAGCCACTATATCGCTTCCATTATAGTAGGCCTCATATTTCGCTTTTACATGCCATCCGGCCATAAAAAAGCCAAAAAAATAGATAACCCCCCTGGTATTAAGGCGGCTTTTGCGGCCCTGCTGGCCGCAAGAAAAAAGGACAGCAGAACCTTTGGAGAAATGCTGGGCGATGCCGTCCGCAATTCCATGAATGCGCTTTTGTATATAGGGGGATTTATCGTCCTATTTTCGGTAGTCATCAATATTTTGTTAAAAACGGGCTTCATAAGCAATGTGTCCCGAATGCTGGCACCTCTCCTCCTGCCTTTGGGAATAAAGCCCCAACTGCTCCCCGGCCTGATGGGCGGAATATTCGAGATGACCACCGGGTGCAAGCTGATATCCCAGGCCGCTGCTCCACTATCCCAAAAAATAATTCTGAGCGCATTTGTAATCAGCTGGAGCGGATTTTCCATTCACTTCCAGGTAATGGGCTTTTTAAGCAAAAGCGGCACCTCCATTGGCCTGTACATCATGGCCAAATTTCTCCATGGAATCCTGGCTTCCATCCTGGCCTGGACGATTATGAAAATATGGCCGCAACCCGAACTGGGCGTATTCCACCAATTTTCGCCACAACCGAATACATCATTCTCTGCTCAGCTACAAAGCGCATGGCAGCTGGTTGTGTATTGCATCTTGATTCTGTCTCTGACCGCCTTAATTTCCCTTATCATGGTACGCCTCAATCCATCCAGACACTCAAAACGCCCATAGCGCCCTCACTTCTTGCTCCCCTTTAGCTCCTCGCGGTTCTGCCTTATGACTTCCAGCTGCTGTGCAAGGTAGCGTTCCACCTCCTGCAGTATCTCATCGGCATATTCCCTTGCGCCCAGCCGTATCTTCTTGGCGCTATCCTGTGCATTTTCGATGATCTCCCTTGACTGCTGATAGGCCACCTGCGTAATCTCGTGCTCGTCCACAAGGGCTTTGATGTGCTGTTCGGTTTCTTTGAGAAGGGTTTCGGCTTCCTTCTGCGCTTCGGCCAGTATTCTCTGGCGTTCCTTGGTTATCATCTCTGCCTGTTCCAGTGCTTCCGGCAAGCTAAGGCGAATATCCCTGATGATATCCAGGCATTTATCGCGGTCCACCATTACTTTGCCCAGGAGGGGCACAGGCTTGCCATTCTCCAGCTCATCCTCCAAAATATCCAGAAGGTTGAAGATATTCATCTCTCCTACTCCCCCTCATGAGTTAATCAATTTCTTTTGTATATCAGGCAGAATAACTTCCGGCACCAGTTCGCCTATACAGCCCCCCAGCCTGCCGATCTCCTTGACGACGCTGGAGCTCAAATAGGAGTATTTATAGCTGGTCATCATGAACAAGGTTTCTATGTTGGGGTCCAGCTTTCTGTTCATGAGGGCCATCTGAAACTCGTATTCAAAATCGGATACTGCCCTCAATCCCTTTATGATGACGCGGGCGTTTTTCTTCCTCATGAAATCAACCAGCAATCCTTCGAAATGGTCAACTTCCACGTTGGGCAAGTCGCTCACCGCTTTTTTTATTAGCTCCATCCTCTCGGCCACTGTAAATGTCGCCACCTTGTTGGGGTTGCGCGCAACAGCCACAATCAGCTTATCAAATATCTTACTAGCCCTTTTTATGATATCCATATGTCCGTTGGTTATAGGATCGAAGCTGCCTGGATAAACAGCCACCTTCATGACGCCATTCACTCCTTTTTATAAAGGCTTATCTCTGTATCACCGTAACGCCTGTCCTGCAGTTTAATCAAACTCCCAACTCTATCAGGTTGATGGTCCCCGCTGGAATGCTCAAGTACAACTATGCCATCCTGACACAGTATATCGCTGTCGGCAATGGCATCCAGAAGCGGGGCTTCCAACCCTCTACTATAAGGGGGATCAGCAAATATTATGTCAAACCTTTCCCGACCGGAAAGGCGCTTGATTGCGTGAAACACATCGTCCCGTATGACCATCGATTGTTCAAGGCATCCGAGATTGGCACGGTTTTTATTGAGCACGTCGATGACGCGCGGGTCCTTCTCCACAAATACCACTCTTGAACAGCCCCTGCTTAAAGCCTCTAGGCCCAGATTGCCCGTCCCGGCAAACAGGTCTAGCACGTTGCTGTCGGCAATGTACTGCTGCAGTATGTTGAATATGGCCTCCTTTACCCTGTCAGATGTGGGCCGGGTATGCATGCCCTTTACCGCCAGCAGCCTTCTCCCCTTCCAGCACCCCGCTATGATCCTCAAGCCAATTTCCTCCATGGTACCTAATTTTTTTTATTATTCATTCTAGCATAATTTACTATACCGGACAAGCAATCTTTAAAAAACAGTCTAATTTTCCTATGCAAACGGATGTATATTTTTAGCCACAGCGTGCAATAATAGAAGTGTAACATCCCCCATAGAGCTCTTCCTTCAATTTCTCCTCTCCCAGCGCTGGTGGCTTAAAGGTCACCAGCTTTTTTGTTTTATGCAGCAACTTTGGCCTGCGATCACAGCACAACTGAAAAAGGAAAACAGCACATTTAAAATGCTTTTCCCCATGCTGACCACTTTAACTGGTGCTCGCAGATGCAGGTTTTAGCAGCTACCAAAAATGATAAAAGGGAACGGCTTTGAGCCGTTCCCTTTTATCATTCATGTTATCTACCGCTGAGCTGCCTCTCGGCCTGCTCGATCATCCTCTTCACCATATACCCACCGATATAACCAGCCTCTTTAGCAGTCAAGTCCCCATTGTACCCCTGCTTTAGATTAACTCCCAGCTGGCTGGCTATCTCAAACTTCATGTTGTCAAGAGCCTGCCTAGCCTCGGGAACCAACTTCTTATTATTCCTGGCCACGTCTATTTCACCTCCTGATTTATAGTGGTATTATTAATTTAACCAATACAACGATTTTTACTCTAGTAATATATAGCAACTGTATATTAGCGTTTCCATTTATATTTTTTCATTCTTTAAAGCGGTAAAGCTGACCCCTTGTAAACGTCCACTCAGGGGTAACAAGGCTATCTTTATAGTATTTACGATTTTTTAATTGAATGTTATCTCATTCAGCTGTTCATTAAACTTATCCATCGTATATTCAATCAGGGCTTTATAGGCTGGATTATCTCTTTGCTGCAAAACCTGCCTTACAGCCAGGTCAACCTGCTTTAATATACCTATATCCCTCACGAGGTTGGCAATTTTAAATTCGGGCAGGCCATGCTGCTTAACCCCGAGGAAATCGCCCGGCCCCCTGAGCTGTAGGTCCTTCTCCGCTATTTCAAACCCATCGTTGGATTTAGTCATGACCTTCATTCGCTCATAAATCTCCTTGGTCTTGGCATCGGCAATCAGGATGCAGTAAGACTGGTGCTCACCGCGGCCAACCCGTCCCCTCAGCTGATGCAGCTGAGCCAGGCCAAACCTCTCGGCGTTCTCAATTACCATGACGGTTGCATTGGGCACGTTTACTCCTACCTCTATCACCGTCGTCGAAATCAACACGTCGATCTGACCGGCTGCAAAGGCCTCCATTACGCTCTCCTTTTCAGCAGGTTTCATACGTCCGTGCAAAAGCCCCAGCCTCAAATCGGCCAGCTCCCCTCGCCTTAATGTTTCAAACAGTTCAATCGCTGACTGCGAATCTATAGCATCCGACTCCTCCACCAGAGGGCACACCATGTATGCTTGGCGTCCTTCTGCCACCTGACGCTTGATGAATTCCAAAACCCTGTCTTTCATGGATGGAGGTACATGATAGGTCTTAACAGGCTTTCTGCCAGGTGGCAGCTCATCGATTACCGAGACGTCCAAATCGCCATAAAACATCAGTGCAAGGGTCCTGGGTATAGGAGTGGCGGACATCACAAGCATATGGGGCGATTGGCCTTTCTGCTGCAGTGCAGCTCTTTGCCGCACCCCAAACCGGTGCTGTTCGTCGGTTATAACCAGGCCCAGATTTTTGAAATTGACCCCATCCTCAATCACCGCATGGGTTCCAACAAGGATATCTATGTCCCCTGTGGCCAGCCTGAATCTTATGCTCTCCTTCTCGACATTCTTCATCCCACCCACAAGGCACTCCACCTTTACACCGGTACCATCAAACAGCTCTTTGAGGGTTGCATAGTGCTGCCTGGCCAGTATTTCTGTTGGGACCATCATGGCTCCCTGATATCCGCTGAGCACGGCACAGTACAAAGCCAGGGCCGCCACCACCGTCTTGCCGGAACCCACATCCCCCTGTACCAGCCGATTCATCACTCTTCCGCTCTTCAAATCCCGCAGTATTTCGTCCACCACCCTCTTCTGCGCGTTGGTCAGGGGAAAGGGCAGCCTCTGTACAAACTCTTCAAAAGCCTTGTGATCCCACTCAAAGCTCAACCCACGGTTGTTGCTATGATTCTTCTCGCGAATCAGGTGTAGCGCCATCTTCATAAAGAACAGCTCTTCGAACACCAGTCTGCGCCTGGCCTCTTCCAGCGCCTGAAGGGATTGAGGAAAGTGTATATGGCGCATAGCAAAATTCTTTTCGGCCAGCTTAAACCTCTTTCGCAAATCTGCCGGAAACTCGTCATTCAAGCTTCCTTCTACTCTCTTCAAAGCCTCTGCCATCAAATTGCGCATGTCTTTCTGCGTAATCCCCTCGGTGAGCGGATAAATGGGCAGTATTTTGCTGCCATCATGTTTTTCAGGGACATACTCCTCAACAATGGGGTTCTGAAGCTGCACCATCCCATACCTGTATTCTACCCTTCCACGAACAAAATACAGCTTATCAGTGCTGTACATATTGCTGCGGTAAGGCTGATTAAACCATACGCACCACAGATAGCCGGTATCGTCTTTTGCACGCCATGTGGTTATGGTCAAGCCCTTCCTGGGCTTTTGAGTGTTTGCATTCCCGACAAAGGTCACCACAAAGGACGCATCTTCCCCATCCACAGCGTTGGCCACTTTCTTTATACCGCGCCATATTTCGTAATCCCTGGGAAAATGCTGCAGCGCATCTTCCACAGTCTTTATGCCCAGCTTGTTTAAACGGGCGGCCTTTTTGGGGCCCACGCCTTTTATAAACTGTACATCCTGCTTCAATATGCTCATAAACCGTTTGCACCTCATCATGGTAAAAACATCGCTCAGCAATTGAAGATTAAAACATGCATAGAAAAATTATACCACAATATTTTGAGCATTTTTAAACGATCTAGCTTTTATTAAAACCGTCTGGCTACAACCTGTATCCTGCTCCTCACAAAACGTCGGCTTTGCAATTACTGTTGTGTTATAAATCGAAGAATAAAACGAAAAGCCGGAAGGTGCTCCTCCGGCTCATCGTTTGAATCGGCCTCAATCCGCTCACTCTACCGATATGATGTAATAATACAATGGTTGGCCGCCAAAATGGACTTCCACCTCGACGTCCGGATAGCGGCTCGACACAAAATCCGCTATCGCTTCAGCATCCTGTGCGCTCACCTGCTCCCCGTAATACAGGGTGATTATCTCGCTATCGTCATCCATCATATTATCTATAAGACCTCTGGCAACTTCGTTTATATCCTTACCCACAACGCTTATCTTCCCATCAATCAGGCCCAAAATATCACCTTTTTGTATGCTCATACCATCGAAATTCGAATCGCGTACGGCATATGTCACCTGTCCGGTCTTCACCGAGCTTAATGCCGCCGTCATGCGCTGTACATTGGTCTCGGCATCCACATCGGGATTGAACGCCAGCACGGCCGCTATGCCCTGGGGAATGGACTTGCTGGGTATAACATAGATCTTTTTATCGCTTATTTGCTGTGCCTGGGAGGCCGACAAGATTATATTGCCGTTGTTAGGGAGAATGAATATCTCCTTTGCCTTAACCTTCTCGATAGCCTTCAGCAAATCGTCTATGCTGGGATTCATGGTTTGTCCACCTTCAACCACGAAATCGACTGCCAAATCCTTGAATATGGAAGAAATCCCCTCGCCCATGGCCACCGCAATTACCCCAAACTGCTTTTCCAGGGCATCATCCCGCGGTGCAGGCTCCTCACTGCCAATTTCATTCATGTGCCTGTGCTGCTCTCTCATATTGTCTATTTTTATGCTGGACAGCTCCCCGTACCTCAATCCCAGCTGCAACACCTTGCCGGGCATGTTGGTGTGCACGTGAACCTTGATTATGTCATCATCGCGTATGACCAGCACAGAATCTCCCAGCTTGGTCAACCTTTCCCTTAAATTCTCCTCGTCCCCTTCTTCCACATAAGGATACAGATTCTTTATGAGGAATTCAGTACAGTATCCATATTCTATATCTTCCTGGGGCTGTACCTCAAGCTTTGGCGCTGCGGAATAGCTCCCAGTAGCCATCATTATGCTGTCCGGCTCAAAAGTCCCTTTAAGTGCATGGCTAGCGCCTATCATGATATACAGAAGCCCCATCCCGCCTGCATCCACAACGCCCGCCTGCTTCAGTACCGGAAGCATTTCAGGGGTTTTATCAAGGACCTTCTTGGCCACCTTTATGATCTCTTTATAAAACTCATTGAAATCCTTTTGGTTTCTGGCAATCTTCCTCGCTTCCTCCGCCGTAACCCGGGCAACCGTAAGCATGGTACCCTCAACCGGCTTCATGACAGCTTTGTATGCGGTATCCACTCCCGCTTGCATGGCCTCGGCATAGTCGCTGGTGGTAATTTCTTTGCGGCCCTGCAATGCCCTGGCAAATCCTCTGAACAGCTGAGACAATATGACCCCTGAATTCCCTCTTGCCCCCTTCAGCGCACCGCTGGCCAGAGCGTTTACCACTTCGGCCATGCTATCGGAGCGGGCGCCCTGTACCTCCTTTGCCGCCGCCAGCATGGTAAGCGACATATTTGTGCCCGTATCGCCGTCGGGAACCGGAAACACGTTCAGAGCGTTTACAGCCTGCTTGTGCTTATCCAGAAACTGAGTGGCAGACAGTATCATCTCTTTCAGTTTCGCTGCATCAATGAATTCGCACTTCAACTCCTTGTACCTCCTTCAGTCAGGGTAAATCACACTCTAACGCCTTCTACGTTGATATCCACCCGTTTTACGCTCATACCGGTAAAGTTTTCTATGTTATACTTCACTGTTTCCATAACATTTTTAGCCACAGTAGCTATGGAAATCCCGTATTCGACAATGATATATAAATTTATGTAAACCTCATTGTCCTGTGTGTAAACCTTCACACCTCTGGACAGATTTTCCAACCCCAGCAGTTCCACCAGGCCGTCAGTTGGACGCTTGGCAGCCATTCCCACAATTCCATAGCACTCCATAGCCGATATTCCCGCCAGTGTTGCCAGCACTTCGTCCGAAATGATGATCTCCCCCAACGAATTTCTTTTTCTAGCAGCCATTGTTGTGCCTCCCTTCTTAAACACCTTCACCAACGAAAATTCTACTACCATTCTATAATATGACGGCAAATCATGCAATAACATTTAAATTTTCGGCGGTTTATTTTCTTGCAAAACCACCAGCTTAATGATACAATATTATTGTTTTTAAGCAACGGCAGTGGATATAAAGGAGGAGGTGTTCAGTCCATGTCAAGAAGCTGTGACATATGCAAGAAGGGGTTATTGTACGGAAAAGCAGTCAGCCATTCCAACCGCAAGACCAACCGCGTATGGGTTCCAAACCTTCAAAAAGTGAAAGCCCTCGTCAATGGGACTCCCAAGACCATCAGGGTTTGCACCAAGTGCCTTAAGTCGGGAAAAGTACAAAGGGCGCTTTAATCAGGTTTATTGCGTTTCAGAGCGCATAAACGTTCACACTAAAAAAACGTGCGATTAAGCACGTTTTTTTAATTTTTTGCGAGAATATTCTCTTTTATGACCTTGAGCAATCGTAAGTAATCAACAGCAGCTTTTCAACCGGCCCTCATTTTCCTCAGCCTTCTTATGAATTTCCCCAGCAACTTGGGTAGTTTTATAACGTATATCCTGGTCATGCCCATCACCTCACTTCCTCAAGAGGATGACGCCTATGGCTATCATCACGAACCCTAACAAAAACACCCACATCCACAGCGGTACCCATATTATTATCAGAAGTATACCTGCGACGATTAAGAGCACGCCTAAAACAATCCTGGCTGTATTGCCCCTCTTTTTAGGAGAAAATCTCACCATCAATCCTGGTCACTTCCCCGCCTGCATGAGAATTTAACGCTTCTTTCCCTCGATAAACATTATATGCTGGATACAGCAGGCAGGTGACTTATAAACTCAATCCCTTGCTATGACCACCATTACCCATCCCGAGCCGACGTGTACCTCTGCCCTGGGTTTTACCAATACATTGCTTACCCCGTAGGGGAAATCCAGGGGCAAAATGCCGTCCACTATGGGATATTTCAGCCCGTCAGTGCGCAAAATCCGGACATCGCCGCCCAGGGGTAGCAACGACAGCGTCTGCCCTATTTCCCCCTCTATCTCTACTTTCCCACTAGAAACCATCACAACGTTATGTGAGTCCAAAATCTGAGCTTTTATACCCCGTCTGGCAAGCCTGTACAGCATAAGCATGTTGGCATAGGAATGGTCCCATCGGCTCCCAAATGTGCCCACTAAAAACACCTGGCTGGCTCCCATCTCTATGGCCGTATCAACCGCTATCTGCATATCAGTCTTATCCTTGTCCATAGGATACCGTTTAATCGGGATCCCGGCCATGCTATACTCCTGCAACACCTCATCAGGCAGCGAGTCGAAATCCCCCACCATCAGATCAGGGACGACTCCCAGCTCCCGCGCGTGCCTTACCCCTCCATCGGCACATATAACGTAATCCACTTGCGGCAGCATGGCCTTTACCTTTTGTATATCCTTTATCTCTCCGTTGGCAATTATTAGCACCTTCATAGTTTCGCCTCTTGCCTCATAGCCTCTATAATGCCCTTTATGTCCTGGGCGCCAAAAACCGCAGAGCCGGCTACTATAACCTCTGCTCCCGCCTTTACCACATCCCTTATATTGTGCAGTCCAATGCCACCATCCACCTGTATGCAAAAATCAGCGCCATATGTGCTCCGCATATCCGCCAGTTTCCTGATCTTGTCCATCATGGCTGTGATAAACTTTTGACCGCCAAAGCCTGGATTCACCGTCATCAAGAGCACCATATCTACATCCCCCAAAACGTATTCCAGGACATTGAGCGGCGTAGACGGATTTAACGCCACAGCGGCCTTTACGCCTAGGCCTTTTATGTAGTGTATTGCCCTGTGCAGATGGGGTAGCACCTCGGCATGTACGGTGATGCTATCCGCGCCGGCCTCCACATAAGCATCCACAAACTCCATGGGATTGTCCATCATGAGATGGACATCAAAAGGCAGCCTGGTGTAAGGGCGTATGGCCTTGACCACCAGAGGACCTATGGTGATGTTGGGCACAAAATGGCCGTCCATAACGTCGATGTGTACGATGTCAGCACCCCCCTTGTCCAGCCTTTTGACCTCCTCACCCAACTTGGAAAAATCAGCTGAAAGGATTGAGGGGGCAATCTTTATCACCACCGCTCCCTCCTCTTTTCATTTATGTCCTCTATGATCCGGATGTAGCGTTCATAACGCTGCCCAGGAATCTCTCCCCGCTGTACGGCCTCCTTCACTCCACAATGGGGCTCCCTGTAGTGTATGCACTTGGGGAACCTGCACCTTTCAGCATATGGAATAAACTCGTCGTAGTAAAGCTGAACCTCCTCGGGCTGCATGAGATCCACATCCAGCGCGCTGAAACCAGGGGTGTCAACCAGCATCTTGCCATCAGGCAGTATGAGGAGCTCTACGCTGCGAGTGGTATGCTTGCCCCTCTTGGTCTTGTTGCTTATATCTCCTACCTCACGCGATACATGCGGATAAAGCTGATTAATTAACGATGACTTGCCCACTCCCGACTGCCCGGCAAAGGTGGTGATACCGCTGTACAGCCCCTGTTTGAGTTCCTCAATCCCGGTACCATCCTTGCACGATATGCAAAAAATAGGACAGCCCGAAAGGCGGTACTCCTCTTCAATGGCCTTCACCTCAGATTCGCACTCCGCCAGGTCTATCTTGTTTATCACTACAAAAGGCTTTACGGAGTTGACCCGGGCCGCCAATATGAGCTTATCCACCAACAGCAAATCCGGATCCGGATGCTTAACCGACATAACAATCCCAAGATTGTCAATATTGGCCACACATGGGCGCTTGAACTGATTTTTTCGTGGCAGTACGGATTCTATCACAGCATCCCTTGTGTTGACCTCCACCACATCCCCAACCACAGGGGTAATCCCCTCTTTACGGAACTTGCCCCTGGGGATACACCGCAGGACATTCCCATTCAAATAGACATCATAGAATCCACCTACTCCCCTGACTATAATCCCTCTCTCCATCAATCAGCATCTTCCTTTTTTGTAAAATCGACTGTAATCTCCTTCACTGGCTGATCATCTATATATATAATGTAGCGTACAACGCCCGAACCTTCAAGATTTATGGATATAGTACCTTCAGATAGCACATGCTCGGCATCGTATACAACCTGGCCATCATCGGCCCGTTTTATCGTAACCTTTATGCGCCTATCGCCGTCATTCTCTTGATTTTCGCCATACTGGCTGAGGTCAATTTCCAGCACCTTGGGATAAGAGGGCACCGGCCCTAAACTTACCCACAGATCGACTTCTCGGCCAGGCTCTACCACATCACCTGCCTGTGGATTCTGCCTGTATACAACCCCCTCGGGATATTCCTGGTTATAATCCTTGGTAACCTTGCCTACCTTAAGCCCAATACCCTCTATGAGTTCCCTGGCAATTTCCTCTTTTAGCCCAACATATTCCTGTACCTCAACCAGCTCCTTCTCCGGCTTCTTGCTTATAACCAGCACAATCTCGGTGTTTTCCACCACCTCGGTATTGGGCTCTATGCTCTGCCTGACCACCGTATCAGCTGGCATATCGCTTTCAACGTACTCCGGAGGCCCTACCTTGAGCCCGGCATTCTCCAGAGCTATTTCGGCATCACGCTGTGAAAAACCGATTACATTCGGCACTTTGATGGTCCTGGGTCCCAGGCTGACCACCACATTTACCGTAGAGTGAGGTTTCACCTTTATGCCCTCGGCCGGCTCTTGATACAGTATGATTCCCTCTTCCTGGCTGCTGTTTCTCCTCTCGACGACTTTCATGGTCAGATTGTGCTCCTGTAATATCCTTTTAGCATCCTGCTCATTCAGCCCTACCACCCTGGGTACCTCAACCTCTTCTACCACAAAATGATTCTTGTATATCTGGCTGCCTATATAGAAGAACAGTGCCAGTATAACAAGCAAAGGAAGAGTGATAAATAGCAGCTTCAACCATATGGGTCGCTTCTTTTTCTCAGCCGAACCTTCAAGTTGTTCCCTATCAACGTTAATCGGCCTGAAGACCTGCGTGGGCATATCGCTGTTGTCGCTACCGCGAACGACGAAACTGCCGTTGGGCTCTTTTAGCACTCTCTGCAGGTCTTTTATCATTTCACCGGCGGTTTGGTAGCGTTTACTCTGGTCTTTTTCTATCGCCTTCTCTATGACATCCTGAAGGCTTTTGGGGATATCAGGGTTGAGCTCTCCAGGGGGCTTTACCTTTTCCTGAATATGCTTGAGCGCCACCGAAACGGCGGTATCTCCTTCAAACGGCACCGTACCTGTCACCATCTCATACAGCACTATGCCCAGAGAATAAAGGTCAGATTTGGCGTCCACATGCCCTCCGCGGGCCTGTTCGGGCGAAAAATAGTGTACCGACCCCATGACATTGGCCCCTGCCATGGTGACGGTAGCAGAAGTAGCAGCTCGTGCTATGCCAAAATCCGTAACTTTTATAGTGCCGTCCTCGCTAACGAGTATGTTTTGAGGCTTTATATCGCGATGTATAATGCCGTTTTTGTGGGCGTGTTTGAGTGCAGAGCATATTTGGATGGCAATACGCACAGCCTCCTCCCAATCCAGCTTTCCTTTCTCACGGATGTATTCCTTCAGCGTTTTCCCTTTGATATATTCCATGACTATATAATATATCCCGTTCTCCTCTCCAACATCATAGATATTAACTATATTGGGATGGGAAAGGCTGGCCGCTGCCTGAGACTCCCTTTTAAAACGTGCCACAAATTCCTCGTCTTCTACCAGCTCAGGCCTTAGCACCTTTACGGCTACGTGCCTTTTCAGCAGATGGCATTTAGCTTTGTAGACGATGGCCATACCCCCGCTGCCGATCTTCTCTTCCAGCTCATACCTTCCACCCAAAATCCGTCCCAGCAAAGGCTTCACCTCTTTTCCGTCGCACAGGAGTATTTGGCCATGACTATAGTGACGTTGTCAACGCCTCCATCATCCAGCGCCTTTTTGCCCAAAATCGAAGCGATCTCGTCCAGCGATTCGATAGAGTAAAACAGCTCAACATTTTGGTTCAAGTCCACATGGTTGCTCAAACCATCAGTGCACAGAAGTATTATATCATTGTCTTTAAGCTCTATTTCGTAATAATCGGCGTTAACCTGGCTTGCTGTACCAAGCGCACGGGTGATGATGTTCTTTTGAGGGTGATTGTTCATCTCTTCTTGGGTTATCTTACCTTCCTCCAGCAACTCCTGAACCAGCGAATGGTCGCGCGTAATTTTGGTTATCGCCCTATCCCGTATCAAATAGGCCCGGCTGTCCCCGACATGCCCTATACATACTCTATGGTTAAAAAAATAGGCAAGGGTAAGGGTCGTCCCCATACCCTTATACATAGGGTGGGTTTGGGACTGATTATACACCTTTGTATTGGCCTGCTGGATGGAGTTCAATATGAAGTCCTTGGCTCGCTCCAGCGACGTAACCCTGTGCGAATTTTCAACATAGTACTCCACTATAGCCTCGACCACCATGCGGCTGGCCACATCCCCTGCATTGTGGCCACCCATCCCATCGGCCACCATCATCAAATTCTTCGCTTGAGTTCCACCCGTGGGGATGAAAAAATAGTCTTCGTTGTTCTTTCTCACCTTGCCCGGATGGCTATAAGCGCTAAATACCAACCTCACGTCCCCCTCACCTCTCGTCCTGACGGGTTTCAACCCGCTCAAGATAGCTCCTTCTGAGCTGACCGCAGGCACCTTCAATATCCAGCCCCAGCTCCCTGCGCTTGGTAACGGCAATCCCTTGCGATTTCAGCAGTGAAACAAATCTTTCTACAGTAGCCTGTGAACTCCTCTTGTACCCCAGCCCCCTGACGTTGTTCAAGGGGATGATATTGACATGGCACGGAAAACCTTTGAGCCTTCGGGCCAATTCAATGGCATCCCTCTCACGATCATTCAAATCGCTGATCAAGGCATACTCAAACGTTACCCTCCTGCCGGTCTTTTTAAAGTAATATCTGCTGGCTTTGAGTATCTCGTCAATCGAATAGGCCGACGCAACCGGCATGATCAACTTTCTAAGCTCATCGTTTGGTGCATGAAGGGAAATCGAAAGGGTAATTGGAAGCCCTTCTTCGGCCAAATCCATCATCTTGGGCACAAGCCCGCAGGTGGACAGCGTAATCCTGCGATAGCTCATGTTGAGCCCCATTGGGTAATGCATCATTTTAATAAATTTAACGGTGTTATCATAATTGTCAAGAGGCTCCCCAATACCCATGAGCACTATATTGCCCACTTTACGTTCTCCACCTTTTTCGAGGTCCTTGTTCACCTCTATGACCTGCGCCAGCATCTCCCCGGCAGAGAGGTTGCGAACCAACCCACCAATGGTGGAAGCGCAGAACTTACATCCCATCCTGCACCCCACCTGCGTGGACAAACACAGGGAGTTGCCGTACTTATAGCGCATTACAACACTTTCAATTATATTACGGTCCTGCAGTAAAAACAAATATTTTGTAGCATCTCCAGCACTTGATGTGCGCTTGTCCAGCATCTGCAACTTTACTATGTAAAACCGTTCTGCCAGGAGCTCGCGAAAAGCCTTCGGCAAATCGGTCATATCGTCGAAGCTCTTTATGCCCCTGTGAAGCCACTGAAGTATCTGCTGAGCACGATAATGGGGTTGTCCCAATTCCTGTACCGCCTGTTGTATTTCCTCCAGCGATAAGCTCAAAATATCCTGCTTTTCTCTCATGGTCACCTCATCCTTTTTAGCCTAGTAATGAAAAAGCCGTCTATTCCATCCCTGGAAGGGATGAGCTGAATCATTCCCGGCTGAACAACCGAATCTTTTAAGCCCTCCGGTAATAAATACGTAAAATCATCCAATACAAAGTGGGGATTGCGCTCCAAAAATTTCTCAATAACCCTCTGGTTTTCATCCACATTCATGGTACACGTGCTGTAAACAAGTATGCCTCCCGGCTTTACATAACGTGAACAGGTAGAAATGATCTGGCTTTGAAGCTCATAAAGCTCATCAAGGTCTTCCCGCTTTATGCTGTTCTTTATATCGGGCTTCTTGTATATGACCCCCCATCCGCTGCACGGGGCATCAATGAGCACTCGATCAGCCTGCCCCTCAAGACATGCCTGAAACTCCCGGGCATCCTGCTGCTGCGGCTCGACAATGGTAGCCCCCAGCCTCTTGGCATTGAGCCTTATCAATTCGACCCTTTGAGGGTGGACATCCCATGCCAGTATACGCCCCTCATTCCCCATCAGCTCGGCCATATGGGTGGCCTTACCGCCTGGGGCGCTGCACGCATCTATAATAAGCTCGCCCTTTTGGGGATCAAGAACGCGAACAACCAGCATGGAGCTCTCGCCCTGTACCGTAAAAAAGCCTTCCGCATAGAGGCGGTTGTTCTCAATATCGCCAGCAGAACAGAGCCTTAAAGCCTCATCCTTTATATACAGGCCATCTTCACACTGTATGCCCTGCCGGATAAACCGCTCCTTAAGCTCGTCCTTTGTTATTCTGTTTCTGTTGACCCTTATTGTGACGTAATCTCCGTGACTTCCGGCAGGCATTACCATGGTCTCTGCCACCGCTATGCCATAATCGTCAACCCACTTTTTTACCAGCCACACGGGATAACTGTAAGTAAGCGATAGGTTGAACACCGGATCTTCTTCCTTTGATGGGAACGAAATGTCCTGCTTGTGCCTTACGATGTTCCTGAGCACGCCGTTTACAAAACCCGCCAGAGCCTTATTGCAGTACTTCCTGCACAGCTTGACCGATTCATCGCAAACCGCAAAGTCGGGCACCCGATCCATATACATGATCTGGTAGCAGCCCATCCTCAATATGTTTATTGCCCAGGGATTGGCCCGCTTCAAACTGCAGAACTTGTTCAAGATCCAGTCAATGGTGATCTGCCGCTCCAGAGTGCCATAAACCAGCTGGGTCACAAAGGCGGCATCCCTGTCCGACAACCTGGCTCTCCTCAAATGGTGCTTCAAACTTATATTGGCGTATTTCCCATTATGGTTTACCTCTTTCAATATTCGCAAAGCAGTATCCCTTGCAGCATCGATTTTTGTTTTCATAATATTCGCTCCACAATTTTCTCCTTAAGCAATATTTATACTACTTTATACTACCTCGTTTAAACTTACAGATTTTTAAACAAGGATTTACACAGCAAAATCTTACAATACTGTTAACCCTTATTTGCTCATCTAACCAATTTTAAAATAGAGTAACACGTGTTCAGCGTACTAATAAAGCTACTCAATTTAAACTGCAAATTTGTTTGTCGTTTTTATTACTTTTTCCCTTCACACGATGGGGGCACTTCGGAAGATGGCTCACTTCGAAAGATAGCACCCACCGGTATGGGGTTACCCCTCAAGAACTCGACATCCTCCATGACCTTTTTGCCTTCACCCTGTATCCTGACAAGCCGCAAAAAGCCCTCACCACAGGCCACCACCAATCCATGCCGCTGGTCGGCCGCCACCACCTGCCCCGGGGTATGGGTTCCCAGATTAGAGTATTCCCATTCCTGTACCTTCCATACTTTTATGCGCTGGTCCCCAAGAAAAGTAAAGGTTCCAGGCCAGGGCGTCAACCCCCTCACCAGGTTTTTGATGCGGACAGCGCTCTGTGTCCAATCGATATTACCCATGGATTTATCTATCTTTTTACAGTAGGTGGCCTTCTCTTGCTCCTGTGGACGTCCAGCGGGTCGCCCCTTTTCAAACAACTTTAGCACCTCTGCCAGCGCCTCTCCGCCCAGCACGGCCAACCGGTCATGCAATTCATCGGCCTGCTCATCGGGATATATTGGGGTGCTCTTCTGAAATATTATATCGCCGGTATCCATGCCCACATCCATATACATTATGGTTATGCCCGTCTCGGTCTCACCGTCTATCAATGCCTGTTGAATGGGCGAAGCACCGCGGTACTTGGGCAGCAAAGACGCATGGACATTTATGCATCCCAAAGGCGGGATATCGAGTATCTCTTTGGGCAGTATCTGTCCGTAGGCAGCGGTCACAATAAGGTCGGGCGCCAGCCCCTTTAACACCTCAATAAACTCCGGATCCTTTACCTTTTCGGGCTGATAGACCGGTATATTCCTAGCAACCGCCCATTCCTTGACGGGCGGAGGGGCCAACTTCTTCCCCCGGCCCTTGGGCTTATCTGGTTGGGTAACCACTCCTATTATCTGATGGCCGCTGCTGACAATAGCTTCCAGCGATGGTATGGCAAACTCTGGAGTGCCCATGAACACTATCTTCAGCACCGTTATCCCTCCACCAGCGTGCCCGGAACCACTTTATCGATAAACAGTATACCGTCCAGATGGTCTATCTCATGGCACAACGCCCGGGCAAGCAATCCAGTCCCTGTAATTTCAATGGATTCCCCTTTTCTGTTTAGCGCCTTTACTTTAACCCTTTCAGGACGTATTACCTCACCTCTCACCCCCGGGATGCTCAGGCACCCTTCTGCACCCCTTTGCTGTCCGGAAGCCTCAACAATCTCAGGATTGATGAGCTCTATCAATCCCTCGCCCACATCGATTACCACCACTCTTCGCAGTATCCCCACCTGTGGCGCTGCCAGGCCCACCCCATCAGCGTGCCTCATGGTCTCAGCCATATCATCCAGCAGCTCCAGAATTCTCTCATCAATCTTTGCTACGGGCTTGGCTTTCTTGCGCAATACATCATCCTTACCGTATATCATAATCCTTCTTATCGCCAACGCTGATCATCCCTTTCTATAGCAGACTCACAGGATAAAAATCTACAATCGTGGTTTCCTTAACGCCCATCAGCCTTTCCAGACACTCATCCATGAGCCGATGATATGCCTGCTTGTATATGTCGTCAGGCCTAATGCGCACAAGCACCTGCCAGCGGTACCTGTTGTTGATCCTCTCCAGAGGCGCTGAATACGCTCCTATATCAATCAGCCCTTGTTTTAACACAGGGCTGCCCTCAACCTTTTGTTTCAACCAATCCCTAGTGTCAACAGCCAGCCTTATGAGGTCATCTTCTTTCTCACCCATCATCAATATCCTAATGATGTGTGAAAATGGGGGATACAAAAACTGCCTGCGTATCTCTATTTCCCTGCTGTAAAATCCGACGTAATCGTGCCTTGCTGCAAACTGTATAGCATAATGCTGCGGCTGATATGTCTGGATGATGACCCTTCCGCCTCGTGGCCCCCGGCCGGCACGCCCGGCCACCTGCGTTATCAGCTGAAAAGTCTTTTCACTGCTTCGGTAATCGGGCAGGTGCAGTGAAGTATCGGCCGCGATTACCCCCACAAGCGTCACCCTTGGGAAATCCAGCCCCTTGGCGATCATCTGCGTACCCAGCAAGATGTCATACCTTCCCTCTCCAAAGGCTCTCAAAATTCGCTGGTGTGCCCCCTTGGTTGATGTGGTATCCATATCCATCCTTATCACGCGAGCTTGAGGAAACAGCTTCTTAATCTCCTCCTCGGCCCGCTGGGTTCCAATCCCGAAATGCTTGATGTATTTGCTACCGCAGGCTGGGCATACGCGGGGATATGGATAGTTCGCCCCACAGTAGTGACACTTGAGCGTTTTATCATAAGCATGGTAGGTCAGCGATATATCGCAGTTGTGGCACTTTACCACAAATCCGCACGAGCGACACGAGACGAACTGTGCATAGCCCCTGCGGTTGAGCAGCAGTATGGCCTGTTCGCCCTTTTGCAACACATCGGCCAAGGCACGGTAAAGCGAACCGCTCAGTATGCTGCGGTTGCCCAGCTCTATCTCCTTGCGCATGTCCACAATCTCCACCGGCGGCAGAGGCCGATGATCTACCCTGTACTTCATCTTTATCATTTTATAAGTCCCCTTCTCTGCCAGGTAATAATCAGTAAGGGAGGGCGTAGCACTGCCCAGCAGAAGCACCGCTCCTTCCAGCTCGCATCTCTTGTGGGCAACCCCCACCGCATGGTACCTGGGCTGCATATCCGACTTATAGCTGTCCTCATGGGCTTCATCCACGATGATAAGGCCCAACCGCTCAAGGGGGGCAAAAACAGCTGAACGAGCTCCAACCACAACATCAACCTTCTGGCTTCTAATTCTGCGCCATTCGTCGTATCGCTCGCCCAGGGATAAGCCGCTGTGCAATATGGCCACCCGCTCGCCAAAATGGCTTTTGAATCGCTCCACCGTCTGAGGGGTCAAGGATATCTCGGGCACCAGCACGATTACTTGCTTGTTCAACGATACGGCCTTTTGCGCAGCCTGTATATACACCTCAGTCTTGCCGCTACCTGTCACGCCTTGAAGCATGAACTTGCCGTAGCCTCGGGTAAGCGCCGCTTCCAGCGTTTCAATAGCCAATCTCTGTTCGGCAGTTAACACCTTGGGCTGTACCCCTATATCCGGCTCATAATTCCAGGGGTTGCGGTACACCTCCTGTTGTTCGATACGAATCCAACCACGCTTTTCCAGGTTTTTTATGCTGGATAACGGCGCTCCAGTAACTGCCCTTACCTCTTCAAGCGGTATGCCATCTTGTTGGACCAACAGCCTCAGTACATCGGCCATATATGAGGACTTCCTGGCTATATAATTGATGCGCTCCTCCACCACATCCCCCTGATCGTTCAAATAGACCAGCCTCTGTGTCTTCTTTTTGATATTAGCCCTGAGCCCCGGAGGAGTCATGCACCTGATGGCTTCTATCGAAAGGCAGTGGTACTCTTCCTTCATCCAGCTTATAAGCGGGATCATTGACTGAGGGATCACGGGATAATCATCCAGCACCCTGTCTATCGCCTTGATCTTATCATTTGGCACATCAGCTGCAGTATCCAGCCTGACTACGTAGCCTTCCACCATCCTGTTTGACACGCCAAACGGCACCTGTACCCTTATCCCTATTTGAACTTTTCCTTTTAATTCCGTGGGTATGATATAATGGAATACCCTGTCAAGCGAGGGATGTGCCTGATCAATTATCACACCGGCATAGACGACGCCGCTTTCCACCAAACTCCCCCTCATCTGAACCGTATGCCGCATATCGAACAAGGCAGCTTGATATTATAAACCCTTCAAATCATCTTTAACAAGTCAGCGAGCAATATTGCAACAAGTAACTATTGGAGCAATTAAACAAAAAGGGTACAAGCAAGGTACCCTTCAGCTCAGTTTGCCCCCTGGCACAAAGCAGGACATCTCTTTATAATCTCATCAATTATCCTGTGGGCAAACTCCTTTTTGTCCATTTGGGGTATGGCAATGACCTCACCTTCGCGGGTAATCAATAAGCCCTCATTTGTGTTTTTCTCAAAACCCGCCCCCTGCCGGGTCACGTCGTTTGCCACTATGAAGTCAAGGTTTTTCTCCCGCATCTTCTTGGTGGCATATTCCTCGATATTCTCCGTTTCGGCTGCAAACCCAACAAGTATACATTTTCCTTTGCGTTTGCCCAGCTCTTTCAATATATCCGGATTCTTTACCAGCGTCAAGATTAGCTTATCGCTGTCCTTTTTTATCTTGGTGGGGCAATACGTTTCAGGACGATAATCACCTACCGCCGCAGCCTTAAAAACCATATGACAGGACAGAAAGATTTCCATTACCTTTTCGAACATCTCCTGTGCCGTCTCAACCCTGTAAAGCTTTACTCCAGGCGGTGGTGCAATGGATACAGGCCCCGATACCAACTCCACCTCGGCACCCCTTTCAGCACATGCGGCGGCAATGGCATAACCCATCTTGCCCGATGAAGGATTGCTGATAAACCTGACAGGATCCAGATATTCTCTTGTAGGCCCGGCGGTCACCAGTATCTTTACACCTTTTAAATCGCTCTTTCTCGAGAAATAATTCTCTATTGTTTCAAGTATATCCTGGATGTCGGCCAGCTTTCCCTCGCCATAGTCGCCACAAGCCAATCGTCCGGCAGCCGGCGGGATGAACATATACCCCTTCCTCTTTAAAAAGCTTATATTCTCCTGAACGATGGGATTGGTGTACATATTGGTGTTCATGGCAGGGGCAAATATGACCTGCGCTCTGGTGGCCATGATAGTGGTGGATAAAAGGTCATCGGCTATACCGTGGGCCACTTTACCCAAAATATTGGCGGTGGCAGGCACCACCACCAGCAGGTCGGCCCACTTTGCAAGGGATATATGGTCAATCTCCCAGGCCCCAGGCCTGGAAAACATGTCATAGTAAACCGGATTGCCCGACAGGGTTTCCAGCGTAAGAGGTTTTATAAACTCCATGGCATGTGCCGTCATGATGACCTTTACCTGCGCTCCCTTTTTGACAAGGGAACTTACAACCTCGGCTGCCTTGTATGCAGCGATCCCGCCCGTTATACCAATGACGATTTTCTTACCCTTTACACCATCCATCTCACTTTATACCTTCTTTTGTCCGTTTGTATAGTACCTTGCCTTCATTTATTTCCTCGGTTGCAATGGTGACAGGCTTGCTGGACTGTGTCGAAATCAAAGGCTTTGCCCCTGCAACCAGCTGCCTTGCGCGCTTTGCCACCGCCACAGCAAGGGTATAACGGCTATCAACCCTCTTCATGAGGTCATTCAGCGACGGATAAAGCATTCTCAACCCCTCCCTGTCAGTTCTAAATACAGCTCTTTGTTCCTATCAACACGGCATTTTTCAGCCAGTACAATGGCCTCCAGCTTGGCCACGGCGCTCTCCACCGTGTCATTTATGATAACGTAATTATATCGGGAGATATAGTTCAGCTCCTCATAGGCGCTCCGAAATCTCCTGTAGATGGTCTCTGCATCCTCCGTTCCACGCTTGACAATGCGCCTCTTGAGTTCCTCCATGGAAGGAGGAATTATGAATACAAACACCGCCTCGGGGAAGCGCTCCTTTACCTGCAGTGCCCCCTGTATATCGATTTCCAGTATAACATCCCTGCCGGCAGCCAGCTTCTCCTCGACGAATTTTTTGGGGGTACCGTAGTAATTGCCGTAAACCTCGGCATACTCCAAAAACTCACCATTCTCTACCATTCTGAGAAAAGTTTCCCGGTCCCTAAAAAAATAGTTAACCCCTTCCTTTTCTCCCACACGGGGTTTTCGTGTAGTCACCGACACTGAAAGTATGGCATGGGGATTTCTCTCAATGTACGCGCTGCAGATAGTACCTTTTCCAGCACCCGAAGGACCCGATACCACAATTAACAGCCCTTTATTGAACATGGTAAACTTCACTGCTTATCTTTACTCCTCCTGTTCTTCGTCAGATAGTGTCGAGGTGGAAGGGGTACTATCTTTGGCATTAACGCGATGGGCTACCGTCTCAGGTTGAACGGCAGACAATATAACGTGGTCGCTGTCGGTGATTATGACCGCTCTGGTCCTTCTGCCATAGGTGGCATCAATCAGCATCCCCCTCTCGCGCGCCTCCTGTATGATCCTCTTTATAGGCGCCGATTCGGGACTGACAATTGCTACAAGACGATTAGCCGAAACGATATTTCCAAACCCAATGTTGACCAATTTAATACTCATACCCCACTCTCCTTTTCAGCTTTACTCGATATTTTGAACCTGTTCCCTTATCTTCTCGATCTCGCTCTTTATATCAACCACAAGGTTAACGATGGTCAAATCATTTGCTTTAGAGCCGATGGTGTTGACCTCCCGGATCATCTCCTGGACCAAGAAATCAAGCCGCCTACCTATAGGCTCGGTAGATTCCAGAGCCTTCCTGAACTGTTCAAGATGGCTGAAGAGCCTTACTATCTCCTCGGTTATGTTGCACCTTTCGGCAAAGTACACCACTTCCATATTAAAGCGATTCTCGTCCAGGTGTGAACCCTGAAGGAGGTCTTTGAGTCGGTTTCTTAGCTTTTCACGGTACTCATCGACAACTTGAGGAGCTCGCTGCTCGATACAGGTTAACATTGATTCCACTTTTTTTAAGCGCTCCAGCAGATCGCTCTTTAAATTTTCTCCTTCTTTTCTGCGCATCTCCTTTACTTCCTGGAGTACCTGTTCCATCAGAGCCCTTACCATCTGCCTTAGCGCTTCCTGGTCTTCTTCCACTTCGTTGACGACAAAAGCATCTGGTATATTGAGCAACGACGATACAGAGATGTCATTGGGTAGGTTACGCTCCTGCGCCAGTTTATTAAAGCATACAAGATAAGCATCCACAAGAGGTTGGTTGACCTGTACGTCCACCACATCGCTTCGCTGGTTCGAATAATTTACGGTTACTTCCACCCTCCCTCTTGACAGATGCTGCTGAACCATGCTCCTTATATCCTCTTCAAGGAACGACAGAGTACGTGGCAGTTTGACATAAATGTCCAGAAAACGGTGGTTCAATGTCTTCACTTCTATAGACATCTCTCTGCCCTGTTCTTCTATCTTGCCTCTGCCAAACCCCGTCATGCTGTAGATCATAGCTTACCGTCTCCATTTCTTCGTTTTGTATTATAATCATGAAATTCCCAAATTATGACGGATTTATAAGACCAATTTTTGAAATTTAGACGCTTGGTGCGGTATAATACAGCCATAGCAGGTTCAATCAGTATTATAACACAAATTACATCCGTTAAAAACCGACTTTCTACTCCGCTTTGAAGAAGATTTATGTAAAACGCAGCGCTTTATATAGCTGATCAGCATCGGGGGGTTCAAGAGGGGCGCGCTCCTCCCCGGTCACCAGCCATTTAGCGCTGTCATCGATAACCTTGCCCACAACAGCAGCCTCGATGCCGTTTGCGTTGAGAAGCTCAACCAGTTTCTCCCCTTTCGGCGTCACTATCACCATACAGCCGCTCGAGATAAGCTTTAAAGGGTCTATATTGAAGAAACGGCAAATAGCTCTGGTCTCAGCAGCTACGGGTATCCGCCTTACATCTATTTCAACCCCTTTCCCCATAGCCTCGCTGATTTCCCATATAGCGCCAAGCACACCGCCTTCGGTTGCATCGTGCATCCCGTGTACGCCAAAGGAGCTGGCAATCCTGCCTTCTTTTATGACGCTGATGTGGTTTATAAAATCCTTGGCACTTTGAACCAGCTCCTCAGGAAAATGGCGCAACAGCAGGTCCTCTCTGTCATGCGCTAAAATGGCTGTGCCCTCCATGCCTGCTTTTTTGGTAACCACTATATCGTCTCCGGCTTGAGCGCTTGCAAATGAGACTACCTTTTCCTTCCTAACTCTGCCAATGGCTGTGAGGCACAACACCATTTTGGATACAGCGTCTGTAACCTCTGTATGGCCGCCCAGAATATCTATATCAAGCTCCCGGGCTGCACGTTCGGCATCCACCACCACCTGCTCAATCTCTGCAGCCTGAGCATCCGGTGGAGCCAAAATGGTGAGCGTCACTCCCACCACTTCAGCGCCGGTGGTCACTATATCGTTGCAACATATGTGAACCCCTATGTATCCCATTTGGCTGGACGCCCCAGTTATCGGGTCACTTGAAATTATGCACAACTCCTCACCAAAATCCAATATGCTGCAGTCCCTGCCTATACCCGGTCCCAAAAGCACATCTTTGCGTTTAATTGTTAACTTCGAAATAATCTGATTTTTTAAGAATTCATTTGATATTTTACCTATATTCACGTCTTTCCTCCGTTTAGCACATGATTGCTTTAAATATTGCTTATAATATTGTACCACTATTTAATCGAAAGTCAAACAGTTTTTATTTTACCAGTGGTTATGGCCATCTTACAATAGCCCAAAAGTACCTTTCATCATAAATAAATAAAGGACGGTCAATTGACCGCCCTTTATTTATTTTTCCAGTTCCTCCAGGAGTATCTCGTTGACAAGCTGTGGATTGGCTTTGCCTTTGGTGGCCTTCATGGTCTGTCCAACCAAAAAGCCTAGGGCTTTTTTCTTGCCGTTCTTGTAATCCTCAACCGACTTGGGATTCTCCGCCAGAACTTTCTTTATGACCTTCACCAGCTCATCCCTGTCGGTTATCTGTTTGAGGCCTTTCTCCTCAACAATGGCTTCGGGATCCTTTCCGGTATCAAACATCTCTTCAAACACCGTTTTGGCTATCGGCCCGCTTATAACCTTGGAGTCGATCAACTTGAACAGCTTAACCAGGTTTTCAGGAGTCACAGGTACATCGGATATCTCTATATTTTTCTCGTTGACCAACCTCAAGAAGTCGCCCATAAGCCAGTTACTTATGGTCTTGGGATTTTCATACAGCTTGACACATCTTTCGAAATAGTCAGCCAGATCCCTTGATGAGGTCAGGATGCCGGCGTCATATTCAGGTAACCCAAACTCTTCCACATATCTGCGCTGCTTCTGGGCAGGCAGTTCCGGAATTTGCTTTCTTATCTCTTCCACCCATTCGTCATCTATCTCAATAGGTGGAAGATCTGGCTCGGGGAAATACCTGTAATCCTGTGCATGTTCTTTTGCGCGCATAGAGAAGCTCTTTCCAGCGCTGTCATCCCAGCGGCGCGTCTCCCTGAGCACTGTCCCGCCTTCCTCCAGTATGGATATCTGCCTATTGGCTTCGTACTCTATTGCCCTGTAAACCGCCCGGAAGGAGTTCAAATTCTTCATCTCGGTACGCACGCCAAACTCCTTCTGCCCTTCCGGCCTTACCGAAATGTTGACGTCGCAGCGCAGCGAACCCTCTTCCATCTTGCAATCGGATACATCTATATATCGGAGGATGGACCTCAAAGTCTCCAGGAATACCTTTGCCTCTTCGGCAGACCTTAAATCAGGCTCTGTAACTATCTCGATTAGCGGAACGCCGCTCCTGTTGAGATCCACAAGTGTACTATCAGCATACTGGTCGTGAAGCAGCTTTCCTGCGTCTTCCTCAAGATGAATCCGGTTTATGCCTATACGCCTCGTCTGCCCATTGACCACTATATCCAAATATCCATTCTGGCACACTGGCACATCATACTGGGATATCTGGCACGCTCTGGGTAGGTCAGGATAGAAATAATTCTTTCTATCCATCTTGGTATACCGTGCTATTCTGCAGTTTAAAGCCAGACCCGCCTTAATGGTATACTCCAGCGCCTTTTTGTTTATGACGGGGAGTACCCCGGGCATGCCGATGCAGACAGGGCAGCACTGGGTGTTGGGGGCAGCACCGAATTTTGTGCTGCAGCCACAAAAAGCCTTTGATTGCGTTGAAAGTTCTGCGTGTACCTCCAGACCAATAACCACTTCGTATTTCATGGCTATATCACCTCCAGTCGATGGCCGGGCGTTTGATGTGATAATCGGTGTTTTGTTCAAAGGTGAACGCTGCCCTAAACAGGGTGCTCTCGTCGAATGCCTTACCTATAAACTGCATACCAATGGGCAGACCCTTGGTGTCAAAGCCACAGGGCACTGTGATGGCCGGTAGCCCAGCAATGCTGGCCGGCGCTGTATATTTATCCGCAAGGAATATTGCAAGAGCGTTGTCCACCTTATCGCCAAATCTCAAAGCGGTGGTGGGACAGGTAGGCAGCACTATGATGTCGAACTTTTCAAAAGCCTTTTCAAATTCGTTCTTTATTATGGTCCTTATCTTTAACGCCTGCAGATAATAGCGCTCATAGTTTCCGGCACTCAAGGCGTAGGTCCCCAGCATCACCCTTAATTTGACCTCATCACCAAACCCCTGCGTTCTAGTTTTCTTATACAGCTCATCCAGGTCCTGACACCTCTCCACCCTGTAACCGTATTTAATCCCATCGTAACGTCCGAGGTTAGAGCTGGCCTCAGCCGATAGGATGACACAATAAGCAGCAGGTGCATGCTCTATGCTAGGCAGCGATACCTCCTCCACATGGGCGCCAAGCCCTTCAAGGCTCTTGACAGCATTTAAAACAGCATCTTTAACATCCTTATCTACACCTTGGTCGAAACACTCCCTGAGCAGCCCTATGCGCAAACCATTTACGTCATCCGCCAGCGCTTGAACATAATTTGAGGTCATCGCTTTGGCGGTCATGGGATCGGCCATATCCCTTCCCGCAATGGCCTGAAATACGATCGCGCAATCCTTAACATCCTTGGCAACAGGACCTACCTGATCCATTGAAGAGCCTGAGGATATCACTCCATAGCGAGAAACCATTCCGTATGTAGGCTTCAACCCCACCACGCCGCAAAAAGCCGCTGCTCTTCTAAGCGAACCTCCAGTATCGGTGGCCAGCGCATAAAATACCTCATCGGCTGCCACGGCGGCAGCAGCGCCTGCGCTGGCTCCTCCCGCAATGCGGTTTAGATCCCAGGGGTTTCGTGTCTCATGAAAATACGAGGACTCAGTAGTTAGTCCCATCGAAAACTCATCGGTGTTAAGCTTCCCCATCAAAATGCCCTTTTGCTGGGCTATTCTGCTAACCACCGTAGCGCTATAGGGTGGAACGAAGTTTTCCAACATCTTGGAGGCACAGGTGGTCCTGACGCCTTCGGTGCATATATTATCCTCCACACCAAACGGAATGCCCGCAAGCACAGACAAGCCCTCTTCATCTGCCACAGAGGCGTCCAGCTGCCTGGACTCTTCCAGAGCACGTTCATCAGCTAGCGTGATAAAGGCTTTGACATCCTTGTCCACCTCATTGATTTGCTGAAGCGTAGACTGAACAATCTGTTGGGAGGTAACCTCTCTTTTGTTTATGAGGTCAGCAGCCTCGTGTACAGTGAGCTTGTAGAGTTCCATTTTTCACCCTCCATATCCCCAAAGAGTTTTTCGCCAAATTTATTCCACAACCTTTGGAACGCGGTAGCAGCCGTCTTGTACATCGGCCGCGTTCTTGAGCAGGATATCTCTATCCATCGAGGGCAAAACTACGTCCTCACGAAAGATGTTTTTAACTGAAAGCACGTGAATGGTTGGCTGTACACCTTCTGTATCAACTTCAGCCAACCTGTCCACGGCATTTATGATATCGCTCAACGCCTGTGCAAATTTCTGCTTTTGTTCTTCGGTAAACTCAAACTTAGCAGCTTCGGCCAGATACTCCACATCCTTGACAGTAATCCCCACAGCCATACACCCTTTCCCCAAATTTTATCGTGCCTATGTTACAATATTTTACTATATTTTGTCGCCTTATTCAAATCATATTTTGGCCAACCTGCCTGCATGCATTTGCTTTTAAAAGTACAACATAACAGCGCTCCTTAAGCCTATGAAAGCCTATTTAAATTTTCTACGTTTGCCTGTGAAATCCTTCTATCATATCCCGAAAAAGTATGTTCTACCAGAGCAAAGACTGTAGTTGTACACATTTTTGGAGAAACCTGTATAATTTTTCTAAGTTTTGCGTATTGTCATCACCTGGTAAACATTGCATCACATCTTTAGCAATTCCGTGTTGTAGAAGATGGAGCCTTCTTGTGCATATATTTTTCAATAAAAAAGGAGCGGGCCTTTATCAAGCCCGCTCTCATAAACTACCTCTTATAATACTCCACAATTCCCTTGTATATGCCGGCAGCCACGTTCTCACGGGTCTGCTCATTGATCAACAATGCCCTGTCATTGGGGTTGTTGATAAAGCCTACCTCCACCAGCACCGAGATCACGTTATTTTCCCTGAGCACGCTGAAATCGGCTTTGTATGGGACGGTATATTTCTTGGAGAAATTGGTAGTAGCATTGAGCTGCTGCAGTAAAGTCTTGGCAAACTTCTCCCTTTCTGCGGCATTGTACCCCTTGTAGTACTCTACATTGACGCCGTATGTACCGTTATAGGCGTATGGTCCGTTATCCCTGTAAAATACGCTGATGCCCGAACTTGAAGTCTGATCGCTGGCCGTCGTGGAATTGCAGTGCAGGGAAATAAACAGATAGTTATCCTGGTATTTCTGGCGCGTAAGGTCAAACACCTCAACCAGCTCGGGAGTTGCGTACCTCTTGTCGTTTACCTCCTGCCCTGCGTATATATCCACTCTATCTTTGAGACCAGGATTGTCCAAATACACCTTAAACTGCTGGATCCTGGTCTCTAGCGTCTCAATCTGCTCGTCCTTAGCTTCTATGTCTTTCTTTAGAGCTTCAATCTCCGCTTCAAGAACAACAATCTCATTTCCAAGTCGTGTTATTGCATCTTCAGCATCCTTTTTAGCCTTTTGGAGGTTGTCTATATCAGCTTTCAATGCATTGATCTTTTCTTCAACATCCTTCAAATCAGCATTAATTTCATTCACTTTTGCCTGGGCATCTTCCACGGCAGCTTTGAGCTCATTCAGTTTTAGTTCTTCGGCTAGTTTGTCCAGCTCTTCCTGCATTTGGGCTACTTGTTCTTCCAAGGGCGAAATCTGCACGTCCAGCTGATCCAGCTGAGCCTTCAAGGATTTCTTCTGCTCTAGAGCGTCCTCCACTCCTTGCAGATCCGTATTGATAATTTGATCGAGCTGGTCAAGTAAAGCCTCCTCCTCGGCCTCATCTATGTCCAACTTAGCTAGTAACCCAGTCAACTCCCTTGCCAGGCTGTCAATATCTTCACCGAGCGTTTCTATTGCGCTCTGTATTTCGTCTACAGGTTTACCTTCTTTTAGAGCTGCGTCAACCGCTTCTAGATCCGTCTTTACTTGATTGAACTGGTCGAGCAAAGCTGTTTTCTTCTCCTCCTCCATCTCTAAGCCAGCCAATTCAGTCTCCAGTTTGATGATGTCTTCGCTGAGCTTGGATATGTCGATCGTGATGGCGTCGTATTCCCGCTTACGTGCATCTCTTTGCATTCTTAGGTCTCCCAGTCGCTTTTCTGCATCCTTCAGCTCCTTCTCTTTCGGCTGGTATTTCGCGTACTGCTCATCGTAGGCCTTTTGTTTATCTTCTAAATCCTTTATAGCCTGCTGCAACTCGGTTTGAAGTTCGCCCAGTTGTGCTTCATACTGTGAAAGCTTATCCTTTGCAGACGCTAATTCTTCTTGATACCTGACAACCTCGGCTTCTTTTTGCGTCTTTTCATGCTCTTTTTGGGCCAACTCCTCTCCCTTAGCCTGTTTAGCCTGTAAAGCCGCATCCCTATCCTTCTTCACTGCAGCCAGCTCGGTCTGAAGAATATGGGTGTTTACCAAGGCCGACCGGTAAAACAAGGAATAATACCTATCATCAGGCCTGGTAAGTATCACAGTGGCACCGGCTTCTTCCAGTATCCGTTTGAGCCTCAAAGCCATATCAAGAACCAAATCTTTTTCTCTCACCAAGCCATAGCCTTCATGCTTTCTAGTGGCACCTGGATCGGTCCCGCCGTGCCCGGCATCCACAAATATGACCTTGCCGGCCAACGCCCCCGGTGTACCGTGGAACTGCGTAAACCCAGGTTCAGGCTTCGGTTGTGGTTCCGGCTGTGGTTGCGGCTCTGGCTTTGGCTCAGGTTGCGGTTGCGGATTCTGTGGTGGCTCTGTCGGAAACAGCTTTGCAATGGTCTTGGGCCCTACTATGCCGTCCACTGCCAGGCCGTTGTCCCTCTGAAAGGCCATCACCGCCTGACGCGTCCTTGAACCAAATATACCATCCACTGCGCCGCAGTTGTATCCTAGCTCGTTCAGCCGCCTCTGCAGCGTCGCAACCTGGCTTCCCCTGCTGCCAAGCCTCAACATCGTGGTGATTGGCGGAGTAGCATTCTGGTTGCCATTTTCGCTGCCTCCGCTGGTTTGCTCATCATTAGACGGCGGTGCAGAAGGCTCAGGATTTTGATTCTGTGGCGGATTATTTACTGCAAACAGCTTTGCAATAGTCTTGGGCCCTACTATGCCGTCCACTGCCAGGCCGTTGTCCCTCTGAAAGGCCATCACCGCCTGACGCGTCCTTGAACCAAATATACCATCCACTGCGCCGCAGTTGTATCCTAGCTCGTTCAGCCGCCTCTGCAGCGTCGCAACCTGGCTTCCCCTGCTGCCAAGCCTCAACGTCGTGGTGATTGGGGCGCTTGAGCTTTCGCTTCGCGACGGCGGCTCTGGTGCAGGTGCAGATGATGACCCACTGTTTCCTGTAGAACCGGATAAAACCTCTGCCAGCTTGCCCAGCGTTGCAGGGCCGGCTATGCCATCCTGTTTCAGACCGTAGGCTTTTTGAAAGCTTCTCACGGCGGCTTCGGTTTGAGGCCCAAAAATACCATCAGCACTACCCTGCAAAAAACCCAGCTTAATGAGCTGCTGCTGAAGCTGCTGGACCGCTGCGCCGCGGCTGCCTCGCCTCAACAGAGTAGCCCCCAAAGTTTGCTGTGGGAGTAGTGCTGATAGCATGAGTACAACCAGCAGACACGCCAAAACCCGTCTACCCAACACTTCACCCCCTTCCCCTCATTAAATTTAATTATTGCAGATTGAAACAAGAAATGACAAATTTACCATTGTTATCTCATATTTAAACATAAATCTGCCAAAAAATCAATGGTTCGAGAATAGTAAATTAGACCTATTTTATGTTCAGCAGCTGTTTGAACTCCTCCTCATTGAGTATAGTAATGCCCAGAGCACGCGCCTTTTCCAGCTTACTGCCAGGATTTTCGCCCACTACCACGTAACTGGTCTTTTTGCTAACGCTGCTTGAGACTTTGCCACCTCTCTCTTCAATGAGCCGTGTGGCCTCCTCGCGGGTATAGCTGCTTAAAGTACCGGTTAAAACAAAAGTCAACCCTTTTAGCGACTCATCGCGAAGCGACAAACCCGGCTGCTCCATCAATACTCCAGCTGCCTCGAGCTTCTCTATAATCCTGACATTTTGTTCCTCCTTGAAGAAAGCCACTATGCTTTCAGCGATCTTGTTTCCTATCTCCTCAATCTCCAGAAATTCTTCCTTCTTTGCCTTCATTATTCTATCGATATGGCCAAAGTGCTGCGCTATCAGTTGGGCCGCTCTTGCACCCACCAGCGGAATGCCCAAGCCAAACAGCAGCCGTGCAAGTCCCCTATCTTTGCTCTGCTCAATGGCCTCTAAAAGGTTCCTGACCGATTTGTCTCCCATCCTCTCGATTCCGATTAAATCCTCGTACTTCAAATAGTACAGGTCGGCCACATCCTTGATAATCCCTCTATCAAGCAGTTGATTCACTACAGCCGGGCCCATGCCCTGTATATCCATGGCATCCCTGGAGGCAAAATGGATTACCAGGCGTTTAATCTGGGCCGGGCATGCATTTCCGGTACACCTGGTGGCTGCTTCGCCCTCAAGGCGTATGACGTCGGCACCGCATACCGGGCAGCGCTTGGGCATTACGAAGGGTTTTTCGTTCCCGGTCCTCTTTTCCTTCTTGACCTCCACCACCTCGGGTATCACATCCCCAGCCTTTCGGATGACCACCGTATCCCCGATACGTATATCCTTTTCCTTTATGTAATCTTCGTTGTGAAGGGTGGCCCGCGAGACTATAGAACCTCCCACCGGCACCGGGTCAAACACCGCAGTAGGGGTCAAAACGCCCGTTCTTCCCACCTGCACGATTATATCGCGTATCACCGTCTCCTTTTGCTCGGCGGGGAACTTGTAGGCAATAGCCCATCTAGGATTTTTGGTGGTGGCCCCCAGCATATCCCTCTGCCTCAAATTGTTGACCTTTATCACGAGGCCATCGATGTCAAACCACAGCGAATGCCTCTTTTCATGCCACTCAAGGCACATGTCGATGACATCATCTATATGCCGTGAACGGCATAAAACAGGGGAGACCTTGAACCCTATCTCGCGCAGCAGCTCAAGGGCATCGCAGTGGGTTTCCGGCATTTGACTATCCTGTATGTACTGAAGGTTAAATATGAAGATGTCCAAAGGCCTAGAAGCCGTCACACGGGGGTCAAGCTGTCTTAAAGACCCTGCCGCGGCATTCCTCGGATTGGCAAATAGAGGCTGCCCCTGCTCGCGCCGCTGCTCATTTAGGACCTCGAAATCCTTTTTAGACATAAAGACCTCACCCCTTACCTCAAGGGTAAAGGGCTTGTTGAGCTTTAGCGGAACGCTCCTTATGGTCTTTAAGTTTTCGGTTACATCCTCGCCCGTGTATCCATCCCCTCGTGTAGCCCCGCGTACAAACACCCCGTTTTCATACCACAGGGCAACTGACAGCCCGTCTATCTTGTATTCGACTACATATTCAACGTCGTCACCCACAGCATTTCTCACTCGGCGGTCAAAGTCTTTAAGCTCCCCTTCGCTGAAAGCGTTGGCCAGGCTGAGCATGGGTACCCTGTGCTGCACCGTGCCAAACGCCTTTGAAGGTTGTCCACCCACCCTCTGAGTGGGCGAGTCGGGGGTCGCAAGCTCAGGAAAGACCTGCTCCAGCCACATCAGGCGCCTCATCAGGGCATCATACTCTTCATCCGATATCACCGGCTGGTCAAGGACATAATAGTAATAGTCGTGCTTCCTTATCTCTTCCCTGAGCTTTTCAATCTCTTCCCTTGCTTGCTTGATATCCATGTACACCACCACACCATCTTAAAGCTAAAATTATTTCGTCTTACCATTAAAGCTTTTTAAGGGGGGCCAAGTTGGCCATAAATTTTTTAATGCCACCCTGCTCAAAAGCGATCTGAATTCGAAGGTCGGCACCCTCACCGTCCATGGCAACTACGGTGCCCACACCAAACCTCTGATGGAGAACCTTGTCCCCCAGCGCAAACCTAGGAGATGGACCAGTTTTCTCCTTTGTCACCTTCCCGGGCAGGTTAAAGCTGACAATCGGGTCAACGCTTGTACCCTTTTTGACACCAGAATCGCCAAATTCGAATGCATATCCTCCTATTGCCGGCTCCACCAGCTCTTCAGGAATCTCGCTTATAAACCGCGAGGGCATGCTTAGCATCGAACCGCCGTAGAGGGTCCTGTTCCGGGCATAGGAAAGATACAACCGTTGTTTTGCCCGGGTAAGGCCCACGTAACACAACCTGCGCTCCTCTTCCAGCTCATCAGGATTGTCCACCGCCCTTGCAAGTGGAAACAGCCCCTCCTCCAATCCAGCCATAAAGACCACCGGGAACTCCAGTCCCTTGGCGCTGTGGAGCGTCATGAGCACCACAGCCGATTCATCCTCTCCTACCTCGTCAACGTCGGACACCAGCGCGATGTTTTCCAGGAAGTCCACCAGGTCAGCCCCCTGGTTGGCCTCTTCAAATTCCCTGGCAGCCGAGATAAACTCCTTTATATTCTCCAAACGGGCCAGGGCATCCATTGTGCCTTCTCTTTCCAGCTCGCTACGGTATCCCGTCTCTTCCAGCACCGTGTGGACAAAATCCACTATGCCCATGGTATCCTTCAAGGCTATAAGCCGCATTATGAGGTCGACAAACGATTTAACGCTGGCAGCGGCCCTGCCCGAGAGCACTCCATTCTTATCCAAATCTATGGCAACGCCAAATATGCTTTCCTCCATCTCTGCCGCCGCTCCCTCAAGCGCTTCTATCGTCGCAGGCCCTATACCCCTTTTGGGAACGTTTATTATGCGCTTCAAGCTAACGTCATCGGCCGGGTTTACAATGACGCGCAGGTATGCAATTATATCCTTTATCTCCTTGCGGTCGTAAAACCGCAATCCCTTGTATATCCGGTAGGGGATACCGTACTTTATCATGGCCTCTTCCAGCACGCGGGACTGCGCGTTCACGCGGTACAGCACCGCAAACTCCCCCGCCCTGCGTCCCTCTTGCTGCATCAAATCCTTGATCTGGCGACATATGAACTCAGCCTCGTCGTGCTCGTCATATGCCTGGTATATACGCACCTTGTCGCCATGCTTGCGCTGGGTCCACAGCCGCTTGGGCTTTCGCCCTCTATTGTTCTGAATGACGCTGTTGGCCGCATCCAGTATGGTCTGGGATGAGCGGTAATTCTCCTCCAGCTTGATGACGGCGGCACTGGGGAAATCCCTCTCGAATTCCAGTATGTTTCTTATATCGGCGCCACGCCAGCCGTAAATTGCCTGGTCATCATCTCCCACCGCACAGACATTCCCATGAAACTCCGAAAGCATCTTTATGAGGATGTACTGGGCCATATTGGTGTCCTGATATTCGTCAACCAGTATGTACTGGAATTTCTTCTGGTAGTAATCCAGTACATCCGGCCTCAAGCGAAACAGCTCAATGGTCTTGTTTATGAGATCGCCGAAATCCAGGGCGTTGTTCTTTTTGAGCTTAGCCTCGTAAAGCTGATATATGCGGCCTATATTCTCTTCCCTGAATTGACCCCTCACCTCGTCCACGTATTCTCTTGGCCCTTTCATCTGGTCCTTGAGGCGGCTTATCAAATTTCTGATCTCCTTGGGATCATAGTATTTCTCGTTAAGGTTAAGTTCCTTGATGCAATCCTTGACCACCGTCAACTGGTCGGAGTCGTCGTATATCACGAAATTTCGAGAGTACCCTATCTTATCGATCTCCCGCCTAAGTATTCTGACACAGGCGGAATGAAAGGTGCTGACCCATATGTCATAGGCCGCTTCCCCCACCAGCTGAACTATTCTTTCCTTCATTTCTTTTGCCGCTTTATTTGTAAAGGTAATGGCCAGTATGCTGCCCGGAAAGGCAACCCGGTAGCGCAGCAGCGCAAAAATGCGCTCGGGCAGTGGAATTACTGCACCGCTGTCCTGGCACCGGGCTATGTATTCCTCCATAGAAGCAATATCCTGGGGCGTCAAATCTCTTGGCACATAATCGCTCCCGTAAGCACAGCCGAACTTAAGCAGGTGTGCAATCCTGTTTACCAGCACCGTCGTTTTGCCCGAACCGGCACCTGCCAGCACCAGCAGAGGCCCCTGTGTGGTCAGCACCGCCTTCCTCTGCATATCGTTCAAATGCCTGTACTGCAGCTCGATTATCCTGTCCCTCAGCGCACGAAATCTGCTTTTCATATCCTCTGACATAAAACCTTCACCCGCTTTTCATCATGATTGCTTTTTGGATATCCTGTCCAGCACGATATTGTATCCATCGGATCCGTAAAGCAAAAACCTGTTTACCCGGCTTATGGTAGCGGTACTGGCCCCCGTCTTTTCAGCTATTTCGCTGTAGGTCTTCTTCTCTTTGAGCATCCTGGCCACCTCCAACCTCTGTGCCAGGGATTTGATCTCGTTCACGGTACACAGGTCCTCAAAAAAGCGATAACACTCCTCCATGGTCTCAAGGCTCAATATGGCCTTAAACAGCTGGTCAACCAGTTCATCCTTGATTTTAGAACGATATTCCATTTCCCTGGCCCGTTCATCTAAACGGTGCAACAGCCGCACCAGTTTAGAAGGTTGGGGTATTTGTAGTCCGCCATTTAAGGCTGTCCCACCCCAACAGGCGGTATTCGGAACAGCCTCAGGTTCAGTGACATTTCCATCAATGTCACAACACCATTATCGTAGTGCACCATCACGCGTCACGTATACAGCCCATGCTCCGTCTTACAGAAAAGAGGCAGGAGCTTCAGACACTCATATTTCACAAAAAAACAGTAACATATTCCCGCCATACCGCATATAGATATAATAATACAGCGCCTAAAGGAGGGAAAGTTGATGACGTACATAGTACAGCCAGGCGATACCCTCTACAAGATCGCACGGAAATTCAACACCACGGTAGAAGCCATTCTCGCCGTAAACAACATTCCCAATCCCAACCTGATCTATCCAGGACAGCTGCTGGAAATTCCCAAAGGGCCTGTTCCACCCGAAGAAGGATTCTACTACATCGTGCAGCCTGGTGATACGCTGTACAGGATTGCGCAGAGATACAACATATCGCTGACCGAACTCATAAGGGTAAACCAGATCCCGCCTCCATACATCATTTATCCCGGCCAAAGGATATTCATACCAGGCGTCGAGCCTCCAACGCCACCACCGGGCGGTAAGGTATATATCGTACGGCCTGGAGATACCCTCTACAGCATCGCGGAAAAGTTTAACGTGCCGCTGGATGCCTTGATCCGTCTCAACAACATTCCTCGTCCTGACCTGATTTACCCCGGTCAACGGTTGCTTATACCCGCTCCTACAAGCAACGCTCAAGAAGAACCCGAACAATAAGGGTTCTTCTTTTTTATTTTAGCACAACATGTAAGCTCAGAAAAGAAATAAAGTGTCCGAAGACACTTTATTTCACCCGTTTACCAGTTGAAGTTTTGAAACCGACACCTCATAGGCTATCCTGTCCTGTATTTCACCGCTGGGCAGCTTTTTCTGGTAAGGCCGGCTCTGGATCCTGCCCCATATCCTGATGCGCTGGCCAACCGCCAGATTCTGTGAAAACCGCGCATTCCTCCCCCACATTATAACAGGAATATAATCAGATTTATTGTAGGGCCTGTTGACGGCCAGCAAAACATCGGCTATCTCCCGGTTAAGCGGCGTGGTCCTATAGACAGGTGGTTTACATATATACCCATCAAGATAAATCTGGTTTGGATTTTTTATCTCTTCGTCCTTCATGGCTATGTCCTTGGCAAACACCGTAAGTATCAACCTGTTTTTCCCGTCGAGGTATTTGTTATATGACCGGAACTGCCCCTTTACAACCACTTCGGTACCCACCGAAAGTTTGCCTATATCGATTAGCCTTTCGGAAACTGTAACAGGCAAAAGGTCTATGTATCCGCTCAACCTGGGCACCGCCAGAGTGAAGTTATAGAAACCTTCGCCGTATATCTCGTGGGCAAAGGTGGGCGGGGAGTCTACTTTGCCGGCCACCAAAACCTGGTTGTTCTCTGAAGTGTGTTCCACCATTTTATCCCTCTCCCTTCCTAGAATCATTTCATTCGTAACGTTTCGACCTTCAATCCGGTAACAGTACATTATCTAAATTATAGCTATTCAACTGATGGACATTTTATTCGCCCTTCATGTGCCTACTTTTCTCTGGCGGCCCGTGTGATCTATGTAATAATTGTCCTTGTAAATGAGCTCCGATACCGGGACGATGGTATAGCCTTCCTTGAGAAGGTGGTCCAAAATCAAAGGCAGCGCCTGTACGATGTATTTGGCGTTATTGTGGAACAGAACGATCGAGCCGTTACGCACCTTCTTGGTCACCTGATTGAACATGTGCTCCACACCGTACTCCTTCCAGTCAAGCGAGTCCACATCCCACTGTATGGTGTAGTATCCCATCTCTCTGCACGTCAGGATAAGCCTGTCGTTGTAGTCCCCAAAAGGCGGCCTAAAAAGCTTAACCGCCCGCTCACCTGCCAGCTCCTCTATCTTCTTCTGCGTAGTCTCAATTTCCATCCGAATTTGCTGGCTGCTTAGCTGTGACATATGCGGGTGGGTGGTAGAATGATTGCCTATCTCATGGCCTTCCGATGCAATCCTCTTCACCTTTTCGGGGTACTTGTCAACCCAGAACCCCACAAGAAAAAACGTGGCCTTGATGTTCCTCTTCTTCAATATATCCAATATTTCGTCAGTATATTCAGCCCCCCAGGCTGCGTCAAAGGATATGGCGATCTTCTTCTCATCGGTCTCCACAGAATATATCGGCAGTTCACGCTTGGTGTTTAAAAACACGCTTATGACGTCATACTGTGTGGTCTGAGTGTATATTATGGAGATTATAACCAGTACAAGCACCACAAGCGTACGTATGGCCTGTATTCTGGATACGTATATGACCCTCACGCTACAGCACCTCGCTTATAACACCTTGCTATTAATTTATTGCATTGCAGCAAAGGATATGACAAAAAAAGAGCAGGAGCTGAATGATAAATTCAGCGTCCTGCTCTATCTCTTGCATAGTAGGTTGTAATTGCTCCCTTCGCTGGATTGCTAGGCACTGCACTCTGTTTTATGTTGCCCCACAATTTGTGTTACACTCTACCTTGTATTGTTTTTACCCTCAATCATTATTGTTATTATTCCTGTTTTGGCATTTATATAACTTTATTTAATCCACATAGTCCATTTCGTATATTCTATAGCATGTTTGCCCGTCTAATCCATTAAGAATAAAATCCTCATTATATACAATATTTGTGATAACATACTCCCTGTCATCGGTCCTGTCGTATTCAATCTTGAGTATACCGTCTGCAAGCAGGTGCACAGAGGTCAGATATATTCCCATTTCCTTATTCAGCTTAAGCACGTGATCCGTTGCTTCATCGAAAACTCTCCTGTACAACGGTATAACAGGGTCAATCTGTTCCACCTTCTGCAAATTATCACCCGGTTGTAATTGGGAAAAATCTTTATAAGCAAGCTTTTTTTTCATGATTACAGGGTAACCATCAGTTAACATGCCTTGACTTTTTTTCTTTGAGAAAAACAGATACAATCGGGTATTATTATCTGTGTCATAGACAAGATAGATATAGTCGCCTATTTCTCTCACTAGCGGCTCTGGAAACATTTTTACTATTCTTTCAAAAAAATTCGTTCTGAAGCTAAAGCCTTTACTGTATCCCGAATCTGCTCCCAAAGGAAAGATTCTACCTGTCCCAAAAAACAAATCCTCTTCCTTATAGCACGGAATGCTGTCAGAAATACCGCTGTTATCTTCGGCCAGATTTTCAGCCACATACTGTTTCAAGAAGTCCAAAGTGTAACCGCCCTTTGGCTCCGGCTGCCTTTCTAATATATCAGACAAGTAAGCATAGGTTACGCCGGCTCCAATCACCAGTAACACTGCACTTACAGTTATAGTTATAATCATTTTTTTGCTCATGAAATTATCCCACCTTTCTTTTTATTCCCAGATTGCGTAGTATACGCAGCTGCTATCATAGAAATGAGCAAAACCAAAGTAAGAATTAGGCCAGTTCACATTATATGGATTAGTATTTGCATTAGTACCACTCACCAAATTTGAAGGCGATGCTCCCATTTTTTCAGCCCACTGCCCTGTATCTGTTTGATACCACCAATGAAAATCATAACAGTCTTTAGATGGGTCTCTATTATCAATATCAACAATACCGTTGCCATTCCTATCTTCATACCCCATTCGCAATACTACTCTCCATTTACCCCCACTTATATAGGATTGATAACTTGATAAGCTATTATACTTTCCACTCATGTGGTTCTGCAACCATGAACTAACGCAGTTCTTAGTATATGTCCATAAATCAGCTTCATTCGAACAAGAATTTAATCCTTCTAGTGTTATGCCAAAAGATAAACCCCATTCATCGTAATAATCTAATGCATAATTTGCACAGTTGAAATATGGAAATGTTTCGTATTCATATGGTCGGCTGCCGTAACCAGTAAAATTAATATGAAGCTCTGGCTTATGTGGCGAAGAAGCATCGGATGAATAGAAAGTTGTCCACTGCGTCGTTCCCGATTCCGTATCATCCCTGACCATGAAACCATACTTGCTATATGTCCCGTTAAACCATCTCTTTACTATGTCTGTAACGGTCATCCTTCACCAATTACCACTATCGTTGTAAGCAGTTGGAGAGGCGTATGTGGTTGTATAACTTGGTTGATTGTTCCATGTTATTGTACTGGATTCCCAATATCCCGTCACCCTGTATGCCTTGATACTTGGAGTCGCACCGCTGTATTTTTCCATCCTAAGATACGCACTTGTTACATACTCAGCAGGTATATTAGTAGGCAGGTCAAATTTTATATATGTCCTTCTTATATAATAATCACTATCCCTGCCCGTTCTTAAATAATAATTCAAATAGTAGTTGGTATCAGGATATTTAGAACTTACATAAGAATCATATGTCGTTAAGGCGCCCGTGATCATAACCGATGGATCAATGACTATTGGATAAGCTCTGCTTGCATCGGTTAAATAAGCCTTATCAATAGTACTTTTTATTTGATAGGCTCCATTGCTTTCCACAATAGTATATTTCACATCTTCAGTTATCACTTCGTTATTATCAATGGCAAATGGTTGTTCAATATAAAATATAGCGTTATCATCCTTATCAACAAAAACTATACTACCATTTTCTTCTTTTACTTTTAGTCCATCCATTTTAATATTGAAATAAAACTCATTTTTACCTGTCGGTCGTTTCAGAACAATATACTCTTTTAGCCCGTATGTTTTTGATTCGTATATCAAGTCAATATCTTGATATACATCCTTATAAGCAATACAACTTTGCGCATCAACTGTATTCGATAATATTTTGCTATCAACACTGTCAATCTTTTCCAATTTAACTGCATTTGTAGCATTGCTATCCTTCAAACCAAAAGCCAATGTTTTACCTTGATACTCCATTATTACAAAATAATTATCAGCAGCATTATTAGAAAATCTTACAGTATATGAGTTAGAGGCATTTTTATATATATAATCCACGTCACCTATTTTTTTATTTTCCGTAATGATTGTATTATTAATGTCTTGATAATAACCATTTTGGTCCCGGTAATGAATGTTATCAGCATAACCTACCCATTTATACGTTCCGTCAGGAAGTTGATACGTCTTTGAATTACAAGAATTCTGCAGAAAGCCTCGTCCTTGTAGGGCGGGGATGAATGCAAGGGTTGAAACTGAGAACCAAGTATGATATAATTAAACCAAATCTTGGAATTAAGAAGGTTGGTTTAGAATGAATACCTACAAATCCACACGACATGCTAAATTCCTAATCAACTACCA
>NZ_FOXR01000017.1:0-46017 GCF_900115765.1 Caldicoprobacter faecalis
AGGCCAGTCTCTTTAGCGATTGCACGAATGCTCTTGCCCTTTGCTTTTAATTCGTGTAACATGATAATAGATCCACTCCCTAGCATTTATTTCCCTCCGATTCTTTGTAGGATTAATCAGAGGGATAATTCGCCAGGGGGTGGGTCAATTCCTTTTCGTTGCTCCTGGGTCAATTATACACCGGCGGTGACATGTAATAAGTCCATTTTTCAAGTATACACCAGAGATACGGAAAATTATGTACGCTACCAACATTATTGAAGGTTTGCATCGCCAATTTAGGAAAGTTACAAAGACAAAATCGGTATTTCCTTCTGATGGAGCGCTTGAGAAGATGTTGTATCTTGCGTTCATGAATGTAATGAAGAAATGGACGCAGAGATACCATAATTGGGACCAGGTATTAAATCAGCTGTTGATAATGTACGGCGTTAGTAGGTTAAAGTGAAACAATAAATAACGCCAGAAAGGAGCCAAAAGCTCCCATACACAAAAATATTTACACTCCCGAAAAATAAGAAGATTGCAATTCCCGAGGAGACATACCTTCCCCGTAAAGGAGAAATATACCCCCCGGGAATGGATTTAAATTCACTTTGTATTTGACTTAAGCATCTCTATGAGCTTCTTTATATGCTGGTACAATACTACTATATCGCCCCGCGTTGCGGGGCAGTGCAGCTCCTGATTAAGCTCTTGAAGGGAGCTTATCTTTTCGACGCCCTTGTAGTTGTTTTCGAGGAAATGCCTTTCAACGAGTTGAGCGTTCAGTATGTTCTTCTGTGTGGTGCTGTATGACTGCAGAAGCTGTATATCAATGCCGTTTTTGAGGACCACGGTGCAATACTTGTCTTCCTTTATCACTTCTTCTATGCAGCTTAAATTTATGTATCCGAAGGTTTGATCCCCTTGGACAAGGGGTTGCCTCACTACAACGGGCATGAGTATAAGGTCGTGCTTAAGCGGTATAGGTATTTTAACCTTTTGGCCCAATATTTCCCCATACTTTCTCCGAAGCTCTACAATGTCGTAGGAAAGACTAGAGGCAATGCCCTTAAGTACTGCTTTTATTTTCTTATGTATCACTCTTTGGTTGCCATCCAGAGTGATGAGTACGGTGGTGTCCCCCACGCCTTCGGTGTAGACCGGCAGCAGGGCGCTTATTCCTTCTTCAAGATAATTCTCTCGCTTCCTCAAGCTATCTTCCTTCCTTTCATAGGTTTAATATGCCATGCCAAATACATAAAACAACATAAATGTAAAAACATGGACAAGCATGTAAAGTATACGGCCTCTTTGATGAATTTTAATAAAACTGGTATTTATAACCGGGCACGATACATAATATAGAACTAGAAGGAAAATGAATTTATATATTTTTGATTGTCATGTCATGCCCGGTGTTTATCGGGTGTGTCTTTTTTGAGTTTACGGATGTGCATTGAAATGAACTGCTCATCTTTGGTGAAAGCGACCCTGTGATTGGATGTATTGTTGTTAGCTATGTTTTATAATGCTGCTTTTAAGCGTGCGGTTTCTTGTTGTTTCGCGGCTTTTGTTGTTTTGCGGATGGACAGGCAGTAAAGCTTTTGTAAAAGCGCTTGCTGCTCCCGGCCACTTCGCATTTCCTGGCCATTGCAGGTAAGACTATTATATACTATTTTTTCCCAAAACACAATAACCGTAAGCGTCAAATGAAGCATACCTAAAAGTATGAATAAGGGAAGTTTGAGTGACCAAAAGATGTTGTTGGTCGGGTTATCACGGGAATAGAAGTGTACAAAGGAGAATCGGTATGTATCTATTTGTGGCTTTGTGGAGAGAAGAAGACATATCCAAAAAGATGGTTACTTTACTTATAATTGAAGGTACTGTATGATATAGCATTATGTACCCTAAAATTTTTGATACTCATGGATGGGATATGTTATCATTTCGCAGTGATATGGTATAATATTTATGAAAGGTTATAAGAGGTGGTGACCTATGGATTTTGTTAGAAAGGTAGTTAATAGTAACGTTTTAGCGGATATTATTGAAATACCAGAGCATTTGAAAAACAAGAAGGTAGAAATTATTATTTTGCCTTATGATAATGTAGATAACGGAGATAATGTTTCAATTCATAAAGCTAAAAAGGCTAGAGGGCTACTCCAGAAATACAGAAATAAGGAACTTCAAAGTTTAGAAAATACTGCATGGGCGAAAGCGGTGATAGAAAAACATGAATCTAGTTGATGCCAATGTGGTTTTACGATATCTGTTAAATGATGTAGAGGAATTAGCAGACAAAGCTGCGGTGTTGTTAGAAAATAAAGAATTGTTTATACCTACAGAAGTGATAGCAGAAATTGTTTATATTTTAGAAAAAGTATATCAGGTAGAAAGAGAAGAAATACAAAATTCTCTGTTGGAATTATTTTCTTACAACAATATTCAAGTAAATGACCTTGAAGTTATTATTGAGGCTTTAAAATTTTATACAGAGAAAAAATTGGATTTTGTTGATGCAATTTTGTATGCCTATTATAAGGTAAGAAAATACAATGTTTATACATTTGATAAGAAACTGAGTAAATTGCTGGGTAGTCAAATACCTACTATTTAAAGAAGCGGAGATTTGTTGAAAGTCATGGTCAACTAACTTTAGGTACATTAGTTTTTAAGGGAATGTAAATAATTTGGAACTTTTAGTCCCTTTTGATTTAATTGTTATCAGTACTGGCATTAGTATGTCGCACGGCGGATCTAATAAAACAACTTCTGCTTGAGAGTCGGATATACAAGGCAAATTGATAGACAATTTTGACGCGAGCGGCAAGCGGACCAATACAAGATATTGCTGTGCCGTTGGACACTAGCTGTAATTATATGAAGTACTAGAAATTATCATCCCATAATAAAATGGATTGAGGAAAATTTTTAACCCAGATTTCGTATGTCAAAAAATAACATTTATCTTTTTAGTGTAAATGTCAGGACTAAATCCCAACCATTCTAGCATCTTCAATATCTTTGGTGAAGTATCATTCGGTAAATATAGATTGCCATTGAAATATATAACCAACACAGTCTCCAATACCTCAAGTATAGTCCTAACTGATGGACGAGTAGATTTTTGCCCATTAGGCTGAATATAATATTCCCCTCTGTCCCTCAAAGCTTTCCTTACTCTATACTCTAAATAAGACGCTATTAGCAAAACAAGTATAAAGACATACCCCATTGCTTCTACTCGCTCAGGTTTCTTCAAATATACAGGCCCTAAGTACACTGGACTCTTCAAAAACTTAAATGCCTGCTCTATTGAACTTTGCCCTTTATATTCTGCCAGTATCCTCCATCCAGGATACCTATCCCTATCCATAACTGAAGTAATAAGAACAAATGTCGATTCCATAAAAAGATCTTTTTCACATGCCATATCATCCCTTTCCCCTATAGTATGTTTTACATAGTAGCTTACCGTCTCCTCATAACTATCTTCCGTACCAGGCCTCCCTCTTCTACTATATTTACGGCTAACCTTCTCTTCTATATGAGCTTCTACATTATAATGCAAAGACTTAACTTTTTCCATAAAAGCCGCGCTCTCCCGCATTGCATCTTCAACACATGCAAATGCTCTCTTGCCTATACGCTTAGCCTCCTTCTCCAACTCTTGCTTCTCTTTCTCCCAGCGCTTCTGCAATGTCTTTGTTTTCTGCTCCCTTAACGAATTTGTATGAACTAATACAAATCGATATGGCTTCCCATCTATAGCCTCCACAAATTCATAAATCCTGTATTCTGCTGCTCCCTTACGTGAAGACTCACTTAATGTCCCAACTTCTTCCCAATTTACCCCCTGCCACGCCTTCTCTTTCCACTCTGAAACACAAGAAAAGTTCTCAGGTAAACGTGATATAAACCGTATACCCTCTAACTGCCTTAACGATTCATATGAAGATACAGTCGCTGAATCCCCCACAAATATAATATCTCTATATTGTTGCCCCTCAAAAAATACCTTCGTCTCCTTTATCGTCTCTGGGTTCCATTCACGGTCTGATTTGTTGCCAGATAAAAGCTGACCCATTACAGGAAGCCCACTCTGCTGAACTGCTGCCCCTATCTTAAATTGCTTAAGGTCAGGCCTATTATCTTTGCTGTAACCATAGCAGATTATAAAGTCGTCTTCTTCATCCCCCTCATACATCCCTTCTACAGAAATAGATGTTGTATCCAAATGTAGGCTCTCTATAGTTAAATCATGGGCCTTTAACATGTTAAGACATATACGGCTGACAAGTTCTTTCATGTTTACTGTCTGCAGTTTGTCTAAAGCACGAGCAAATGCATCATCGTTTAATTGTTCCACTGTAATACCGCTACCCTCTAACATGAATTCAAGCTTTTGTTTGCTCCAGTATTCTTCAATTTTCCATAAGGGCTGCCTCCTATGCATTATAGTTACTACCAATACTTCTATTAGAAATCCTGGTGAAATCTTAGAATTATCAGACTTCCACTCCACCATATCGTTGACAGTTTCTGCTATCTTTGCAATACGGCACATCTCAAACAATACTGGTATACTGGAGGCATTGTATGCTATAATGCTCTTAACATCGTTTATATCCATTCACAATCACCCCTGCATCTTTATACAGGGGATATATATTCGACATAAAATTCAATAATCCTTTTGGTAATAAATGTAATTAAATTGCCTGTTTTTTACATGCGGAGACTCGGTTTTAAGCATTAATTACGAAGATAAAGCAGATTGCGTCCAGAAGGGGAGAATAAAGAGGGCCTGTCATACCTGTACAGGCCCTTTTTAATTCTTGGCGTCAACGGTTAAACGGTATGTTGCGATACCAAAAGGAAGAAAAAATACGCCACTTTTTGTTGTGAAACATAAAAAGTTTTTAATTTTTGAAGGAAATTTAATTCTAATGTCGAATAACAAAAATAATATCAAAAATTGGAATTGTTCTTTTCTTTTTATAGAAGCATTTGATGCACCCACATTTGAATTTTCAAAATCAATTTATAAAAGGGGATTGTAAAAATGTCCGAAAAGGAAGTTATTGTTAAACTTAAAACAATAACTCCATTGTGGACTGGCGATGCCTGGCAGGAAAGCTCTCAACTAAGGCCATCTTCTTTATTTGGAAGCCTGAGGTTCTGGTTTTCCGTATACTGGAAATTTATTAAAAATGGCAGTATCGAAGATTTGAATCATGATGAAGAAGCTACAGACAGTTCACGCATATCTCCGCTCATTAAACAAATTGTATTAAAATACATATTTGATCATGGAAACGTTGAGGACATGGACAGCTTAATAGATAAAGCGCTTGAAGAGATTGAAATATCTGTTCCGTCGCGTTTATTTGGCTGTACTGGCTGGAAGAGTAGGGTGGACATTGAAATAAAATCATCCAAACCAAAAAAGCACAGCAAAGATGGAATAGAGTTTAAATTTCCTAAAGGGCAAATAAACAGTGAGGGATGGTTAAACAGGGTGCTTTTTCAAGATGGTTCTGCCATTAATGTGTACGAAGATGTTGAGCTGGTTGTTAAAACGACGGAATACTGGTGGAATAAATATTTAGCCGACTTTTTTGAATTCTTTAAAGATAAAATAATTTTAGTTGGGGGAAAGCTCTCACTAGGCTTTGGAATGGTAAATATCAGGCTGGTCGGGGACTCCGCTTCCGACGATGATACAGAGATGCCGGAAGAAAATACAATCGGCAATATAATGATGACGCGTAAAATTACAGGCATCAATTATGGCGAAGGCAAAAAGATTTTGGGCTTCAATTTTAAATATTATTTGAGAAAGAGAGAAGATAGACATTTCAGGAAAAAGAATTTTGGGGACCTAGGAAAGGCCTCGAATGTTTATGTGTCCCATTTGCTGGAGGGTGATAGAAATTCAGTTTATTTAATATGTCTGAATCTTGATGGGAGTCGGATACCCATAAATGTAGTTGATAAATATGTTAATTCTCTCCGTGAGTTGAATGAAGGCCGGGGTGGTAATAATGCATAAATACGATGCATTGCTGAGCATTAATCCCGAAAAAGTTGAGAGTTTAGGGGAATATTTATCATTTTGCAAATATTACTTTAAACCTAAGACTTATGAAAAATTCGGAGATTATCTTCAAAAACGTGGTGATAGAGTGGTAGGTTTAAAAGATGAAGCAGTAAGAGATTTTGGTTTTTTGAAAAACGAGGAGAGGAATCAGCAGATTGAAAAATATAAAAAATACAAATCTGAAGAGACCACCAAGGATTTTCCTTTAAACTGGTTGAAAAATGAAATTTTGAAGAAGAACAATAAGGAATTTGAGATTAAAGATGATTTTCAGCTGGTTAGCTCCAATCGTATATCTGGAATTTTCGATAGTTGCGAGCAGGCTTACAGTTACGTAAAAAATCTGCTCCCCTATTCTTTTATAGTCTACGCCAAATTCGAACTGAAGCAGCCCTACTTCTCCAAAGATGATGATGAATTCTCTATAATCCAGAATCCCGTTTTGAAAGAATGGGCGTTTAAGGTGCCTATGGTGCGGGGCAGTTCATGGAAGGGCGCCCTGGCGTCTGTGTTCATTGATTTACCGGATGAGATGCAGGGTGGGAGACAACGCACTGAAAGTTATTTCAGAATATTCGGTGCCGGCTCTGAGTGCATAAAAATACTGGAGAGCAGCTTTGAAAGCAGGTTGCGTCCCGATATGGATGTGGAGAAACTTAAGGAAGAGTTGGTGGGAATGCTGCTTTTTGAGCTGGGTATCAGGCTTGATAAGGCTGACATTGAAAGTATAAAAGATGCCAGGACGACGGATGAAGTCACAGGAATTGTGAAGAAAATCTTTTCACAGGAGGATAAAGCGGTAGAGAAATCAAAGATTCCTGCTACTTTGAAGACGAGAAGGGGGAGAGCCGTATTTTATCCCACCTATTTTAATCGCCTTACACTGGAAGTAATAAATCCGCATAACAGAAGGAAGCGTGCCGGGACTCAACCCATCCATTTTGAGGTGGTCCCTGCCGGTACCCATGGCGTTTTGCAAATTGTCTATATTCCGTATGATGCCGTCTTGCTTAAAGAAAACGCCTTGAAGAATGAGGTAAAGAGGGATTTAAGATTTTTGCTTCTGGCTGTTGAAGAGCTATCACAGCGCGGCATAGGTGCCAAGACGAAGCTGGGGTGGGGGACCTTTGAGTTGCAAGAAAAGCATTGCTGTATCAACGGCAAGCTGGAGTTAGATGGCAATTTTGACGTAAAAGGGTGGTCAATATGCCAGGGCTGAATTTAAAGAACCTGAAAGATTACAGAGATGAAATTTTGAAGATAGAGATCGTTTCTCTTTTAGCTCTCTGGGGCAAAATGAACCCCGATAAACTAAATAAAGCGAATATAATCTTGCACGGTCTAAAATCTCTGTCAGATTGGGAAAATGTTCTTAAAAATAAGACTGTAAAAATTCTGACGGAAAACTTTGATTTATGGAATGATTTTCTTAGAAGCTGGCGGGAATGGAGGTCACGGCGAAACAAAAATTATTTGTTGCAGGTGTTGTATGGCATTGGGGAAAGCTTAAACTCTGGTATTGATAAGGGGTCTCCCAGCGGCGATGTTAAAATTAAGCCGGAATATGAAAGGTGGATAGCCAATCCTTTTGGCAGCTTCAAGAAAAAGATAATCTATCTACAATGGGATGAAACCTGTATAAATAACAAATTTTCTGAGATAAAACAGTCCATAGATGGTTTGCTGGGTTCAGGCAATATATCCTGGGAAGATGTTACTAACATTAAAGAAAAAATCGAAAAAATTTTTTCCGGCTTATTGAGCGATGACAGGTTCCCTGCAAACGAAATATCGTTGTGGGACCAGGTTTACATGGCCACCACCATGTTCAAAGCCTCACTTGCAGAGTATGTTTTAAATAATGATATCGTCCAAGATTTGCCAAAAAGAAATGAAATAAAATGGCGTATCCTGGGCATTCAATATGATAAGCTGGGGCTTTCGGAAAGAGGTTATAAACCCGCTCAAATTCAATGGTACAGGGAAACGGCTAAAGAAATTGACGAAGAGGTCAAAAAACTCATGGAGTATGATTATCCCATAGGGAATGAGATATATCGGGACGAGACGGGGATATATTTTTTGATTGGTGAAAAACTGGGCGAAGATATTCCCGAGGATAATATTGGTCAACTGAATCCCGACCTGAGCGAGATATATGAACGGATATTGTGTATTTTCAAGCATAAATCTCTGGATGAATTCTACCCTGCAATTTTCGTTACCAAAGCCTCAAGGGGTCTTGTGAATTTGGGTTATCTTGTGGAAAAAGCCAGGGAGAACTTTTTGAAGGCTGACTGGCGCAAAAAGAATATCGAGATATGCATTGAAAACTCGAAAACCGGGAAAGCAGTGGGTATATGCCAGCTATGTGGGCAGAGAATGGTGTTTGAGTCGAATAGAAAAGATGAGAGCAAATATATTTGTAAAGAATGTGATAAAAATAAAACACAAGGGCGAATTAAAAAGTGGGTTGAAGATACTTCCAAAGAAACTATTTGGATGGATGAATTAAAAGATGAACATGGCAGAGTTGCGCTGGTAACGATGAAGTTTGAGCTAAAGCACTGGCTGAACGGGGATATGTTGAATAGTTTCCTGATTAATCAAACGGATTATTTGGATATGTTTAACCTGTCCATAAAAACCATCAAGGCCATCAGGGAATTATATATCAAGAATGCTTTAGATTCAGATAGTTATAGATTAAAAAACGGCAAATTTAACCAGCAATTGGCTTTGGAAGTTGAAAATATTATAGCACCGGTCAGCGATTCAACTTTGCTGCGGTCATATGGGGGAATTAAACTTTGCTTGGAAAACGGAAATTTAAAGTTAGTTGATAGAAGTAATAATCAACAAGATCTTAAAACTTTGTTAAACAATGATAAATTTAACAGTTTTATTAAAATTTTTGATTTCAAACTCTTTAAACTTTTGGCAAAAGAAGCTTATACAGGTTGTCAAGGAAATAAAGAAACTTTTGATGACTTCATAAGACAAATTTTCTTTGGTTCAGTGGCAGGTACTCACTGGGAGGATTGGATAAAACAGAGCTTGTTGAATTTAAAGATTAACTGGCATGGGGAATTTATAGACTGGTCTCGCTTAACCGACCAGGATATAAATTTTCTCTCTACCATTCTCCTACAATTCCTTCTTCGCAAGAACCCTTCGCCTGCGAGGTTGAGAAGGGTTTGGGAATCCACAAAGGAATTTTTTGAGGAGATAGAGAGAAATATATGTGATTATGCGGGCATTCCTGAAGAGAGGAAGAAAAGGTATCACTGGGACAACAGTGGTATCCCTGAAGGCGAGTATCGCGATGGGGATGCGATATTCTGGTCCGACCAAAAAAATGTAAACAAGGTGTATTTGATTTCATACTTAAAGGATTTGCCGGAAGCTTTCAGGCTGAAGGAATACGCCAGAAGGGATTCCGATGAAGGGAAGGAACATGTGCGCGAGTTGCAGCTGAGAGATGGCAAGAGAGAAACCTATCAACCTTATATGTCCATTACCGATCCGACTCCGGTTAGCTGGCAATTTATTATTCCCGCTGAATATGTGCCGAATTTGATAGATAACGTTATAAAAAAATATAACGAACATTTCAGGTTCGTTTACGGGAAACTGCCTCTTCATATTGGCGTAGTAATTCAGGACTATAAAAAGCCGCTCTATGTTGGGATAAAAGCGCTGAGAAGGATCAGAAGGGATATCGAAGATGTGGAGAAATTGGAGATTAATGTGAAGGTCTCTCAAATCAAGGATAAATTAAAATGCCAGAGGCTCGAGGAATCGCTGAACGATACCCAGAGTTACTATTCCCTGTACTGGGGCGAGCATAACAAGGGCTATGAATTTTATGTAAAACCGGCCGGTACCCAAGGATATCACAGGAAGTGGATATGCCCCATTGGGAGCATTGACGACGATAAAAGTGTTTGTATCATTCCCAACACCTTTGACTTTGAATTCCTGGATACCAACAGCAGAAGGAATGATATCCGTTATGCGAGGGATTCGGGGTACAAAAGAGCGGTGGAAATGAAGAGAAACAGGCCGTATGAAATAGAAACTTTTTGGGAAAAATTCAAGGTCTTTAGAGATGTTTTTGGAGAGGACAAATATTCGACCAGACTGCAAAAGCTGGTGAGTATGATTTACGGCAAACTTGACTTCAAAGATGATTCCCTTGCAATTTTTATGACCTCTGCCTTTATAAATACTTTGGAGCCTAAAAAGGATGAAAGGATACTTAAAATGATTCTTCAGATTTTCGATATAGAAGAGTCATCGGTGAAGAGCGATGGGAAACTGGACACTAGCAAGCTTTACAGGCAGCTTATGGCAAAGCTAAACCGGGAAAGCCTGAAGCTTTTCCTGGATATGTTTGAATTCTGGCATAGAACATTGAAGGAGGTATAACGAGATATGTGTGGAATGGTCAATCCGGTTAAAGAGTTGAAAATCTATGCTATGGCCAGCGACCCGATTCATATCGGTACAGGGGGATACACCATAGGCAGGGTCGACAATACCATAGTCAGGGACTCGGCCACCAGGCTCCCCAAGATTCCCGGTTCCAGCCTGGCCGGGGTGTGGAGATACTACATGGTGCTGGAGATACATAAATATTTCAAAGATGATGATATGCGCACTGACAGAAGCAAAAGAAGCAATAAAAGGATGGACGAAATTTTTAGCCAAGATGCTCCTGCATGGCTTAAAAACTTTGAAGGCAACAGGTATGCGGCCATAAAATGCGCCGGACAGGATGAGAAGCCCACGCTTACTCTGGAGGAATCGAAAAATGATGATACGGGTCATTGCGGGCACTGCATAGTTTGCAAGGGCTTCGGCTTTTCCAAAAAGGACGTAAGCTTTCAGGGCATGATATATTTTGGAGACCTGCATATTCTGTTTTTCCCGGTTTTTACAAGGAATGGAACCAAGTGGATAACCACCAAAAAAGCATTGCGGAGCGCCGGGCTGTACGATGGTGAGGGCGACGAACGCTCTGGAGATGGTGAACACAGCCGGTACAAGTGCATTTTGTTGAGGGAAATAGAGGAAAGTAGGCAACAGGGCCAAATAAACCTGGGGTGGATTTATCTGCCGTATGAGGTTGAGGATAAAGATGTAGATGTAAGTCAAATTTGTTTTGACACTGACGGGGATAATTCCGATGATTTTCATTTAAAGCCCGAAGATATCATAATTGTACCGGAGGAGCTGTTTGCGCACATTGTTAACTCCAATCTTGAAGTCAGGACATCGGTTTCGATAGACCCTTTAACGGGCGCATCAAAGACAGGAGCTTTGTTTACTTCCGAAGCCATACCGCGGGGTACCATATTCTACGGGGATATGAGGATATTTGATAAATCGATTTTCGGTAACCTTTTCAAAAATGTCGGGGAATTGCCGGGATGGAATGACATTTTAAACGCTCTGGACGATTCCAAACGCTATTTTGAAACCCTGGGTATCGGTGGGATGACCACTCGGGGGTTTGGTAGAATGATTTTGAAAAGGAAAGAACAAGGCGCATGTGAAATGGAACCATCCGAAACGCGGGTGGAGGCCGCCAATGCCTGAGTTCATTTGCATTGTGGGAGGGAAATGATGATGTACAGCTCTTTGGAAAGCATTATAAACGATGTGGCTTTTAAAATCGTGGAGCGCGGCGTTCTGGCCGATAAAGGAGAAATAGATAATTTTTTGGGAGTACTCTCAGGCGATGGCGTGTATGCCATGTGGGTTTATGCAAAATCAAAGGGAAAAGATGAAAAATTAATGAATGAGCTGAAACCGGTTTTGCAGAGAATAGTTCCTGATAAGTTTAGAGATGGAAATGATTACGAATCGTTTTTTAAAGAAATTGCAGAAGACCTGCCCACTCTCCTTTTTGTTAAAGATATTTTGGAAAGAATCCTTACTTACGCCCGCTATCATGCAAAAGCAATGGAGGGCTCAAGATGAAATGGTACAGGCTTGTTTTCAAACAGGAACAGCCCATTCATATCGGTGCCTTAAAATGGGGAGTGATGAATGAGACCGAGATTTTCATACCCGGTTGGACCATGTGGGGCGCTCTGACCAGCCAGTTTTTGAAGTTTAAATTTGGAAGGGTCCGGGATAAGGAGGAAAATGAAGGCAAGGTGGAATACCCGCCAGAGGTAGAATCCTGTGATATCGAAAGATTCAAGAAGTTTTTTGAATGTATTACCAATTTTTATCCCGCTTTACGGCGGATAGAGAAGGAGGATGAATCACGACTTTTCGAGCCCCTTTTCCCGCACTACAAAAGAGGCATTTTCCATCTTGGAGGTTATTCGGAGGAGAGATTTAGATTTGAATTTGTCGATACATTTGTATCAACTGCGGTGGAACCATTATCGAGGGGAGCGAAGGATGAAAGCCTCCATGAAATTGAGTATATACTGCCTCAATCGAATGTGGAACAGCTTTACTGGGTGGGCCTGCTCGGGTTTGAAGAAGAGCAACTTCAGGAAACCGAAAGCTTTTTAAAAGAATTGCTTGAAATATACGTTGGCGGGGATTCCAGATACGGCTTTGGGCGCTTAACATTAACAGGGATTGAATGCCTCAATGACGAGGATGAAGAAGGAAAAAGTGAAGACCGACAAAAAAGTGGAGAGCTGGCAGAATGGGGACTGGACAAAAACGGTTGTCTATGCCGCGATGAAAATGATGACAATCTGGTTCTCAGGCAGTTTCTGGAGTGTTCGCCTGAAATAAAATTTGAAGGGGAAATTAAACTTATTGCGGATTTTGATTTTGCACAAAACATTCCAAGAGCTCAAGAAGCGAAGTATTATATAAATGTAGGCAGTAAAGTAAAGATTACAGACGTTTTGTCAAGCGATGAAGAGCTGAGAAAATATCGTCTTTTTAAAGGTAAATTTATAAGAATAAAAACTTAGCTCATGAGATGTATCAGTGGGGAATTTGGCGGGTGATTTGGTAATAGAGAAAGCATCTCGGATATCGAACCTTTATAATTTTTGAGTGGAGTGTAAATAATTTTGTGTATGGGGGCTTTTAGAAAATTGGGGGAGCGCAAGGGGCAGTAATCCCCCTCAATTTATTGAGGGGGAGGACGTCACAGATTTGATATATCGTGATTCAATCAGAATTAAGTATTTCAACAAAATCCAAAGGAGATATAGCGTTTGATACGAGTTTTTTAAGTCTGTCATCACGCGTGATAATATAATCTGCTTTTACCTTTCTGGCACACTGAACCTGTAATGCATCTTCAAGGTCTTCGATGGATGGATTGCGCAGGGCTTTTTCTACATCCTTGTTCGTTATGCCGATTAATTTTACGATGTTCAAAAGGGCTTTGATTGCCAGAGCGGCTTTGTCGTTTCCCAAATTTTTTGAGATAAAATAATAAAGGTCAGTCACAGCAAAAGAAGCGATATACGCTTCTATTATTTTTTCTTCAGCGTTCTTGAGAACTTTATAGGAAGCTGCATCAAACGGACTCTTTTGCAGTATAACATCCAGTATAACGTTGGTATCAATTAGGATTCTCATATTTGCCTATCCTTTCCTCTCTTATTTGCCTGGGAGAAATATCTTTATTTGGATAGTTTCGCATGAGTCCATACAGGAAGTCAGCGTTGGGTGTTCCCTGTTTGTTGATGGGTACTAGCTTTGCCACTTCTTTCCCGTTTTTTGTAATGATTATCTCTTCTTTTTCTGCCAATTTCAGATATTTGCCAACTCTCATCTTAAACTCGGTGGCGTTTATGATCATTAGTGCCCACCTCCAAAATATATTTTAGCTATTTTTAGTATAATAGAAATAGACTATAATATCAACATTTAAATTGACCATTTACTCAAAAAATATTTGTCACCTATGAGTAAGCTGAGTACTTACCAAAGACGCTCTTTGTATTTTGGGTATACCCGAAATGGATTTAAATCATCACAAAATAAGGGAAGCTTTAAATTCGATGATGTTTACGGAGGTAGAAATAAATGGTCAACTTTACTTGATCAAGATGAAATTAAGCGAAGGAACGAATGAGATATTAAGGGTATTGTGAATAGCGCCACCCAAGAATGTCCTATCCATTGAAGAAGCAAAAGCTTTTACATGGTAAGGGATAGGTGTGGGTACAATTTGCGCATTTTAAAAAGAAAAAATCGCTTGATTTCAAGGTTTTTGGAACTTTAACTGACAAAGTCAGAAAGTTTTTTGGGACTTTAACTGACGAAGTCAGGATGTATGCGACATGTATGTGGTTCCCTTATCCATGTTCTTTATGCAACACGGCTATTACAATTAATGTATATGATTCCTATGCCTGTATACAAATATACTGTGGTCATTTCCCCTCTTTCTTCTTCCTTTTCTCCTTGATAAAAGCAATCAATTCGGAAATTGTGAAATATTCCTCATTATCATCTGGTTTTATCTCATTATCAGCATTACTCGAAGAATCATTTGTTGTATCCTTGTAAGGATTTGGAATATCCGATAGCCCCATAAGGTAATCGGCGCTTACATTGAATATTTTCGTCAGTTTGATTATGGTTTCAGTGTCTGGATCCCTCTGGCCTATTTCGTACATTCCTATTGTACCGCGGGAGACGCCTAGCTTCTCTGCCAGTTCTTTCTGGGTCATACCATGTCGAGTGCGCAGTTCAACCAATCTTTCGGGGAATCCCATTTTCAGTACCTCCGCCTCATTATCTTTACATAAATTATATCACCGCAAGTGACCCAAATTATTAATTGTAACGAAAAGTTATAAAAAGTGTTGACATGTAACTATTTGTGACATATAATAGTGTGCAGAAGTAACTTTTAGTAACACAAAAAATTTTTCAAAGGAGGGCTGAGTAATGGGAATCAGTAAAATGCCAAAGGCAGTATGTCTTTGCTTGGCAATGGTACTATTTCTTGTAATGCTAGGAGGATGTTCTAGTCAGGGTAACGAGAACGGAGCAAATCAATCAAGTTCAGCTGCTAACCAATCGGGAAGCTCTAACAATGCTAGCGAGTCTACTGATACTGGCAATTCCAAATCATCTCAATCGACACAGAAGGAGAAGACCAAAATTGTATTTTGGCATAACTGGGCTACGGGACCGTCTGGCGAGTCCATCAAGAAATCGGTGGAGGAGTTTAACAAATCCCAGGACGATATTATAGTTGAACCTTTGTTTGTCGCCACGGATGCAGGAGACTCCATAACTTCTAAGTTGCTGACTGCAGTAGCAGCTGGAAATCCTCCAGATGTAATGCTGGCCAGCAGATACGGAATAGCGGAATACATGGATGCCGTTACAATTCTCAATGATTTGGCGGAACGTGATAATATCAATGCCGACATGTTTTACGAATGGGCATGGGAAGAAGCAACATACGATGGACAGCTTTTAGGCCTTCCTTATGACGGTACCGCAAGGGCGCTATTTTATAACAAGGACCACTTTAAAGAAGCTGGGCTGGACCCAGAAAAACCGCCATTGACCATTAGCGAACTGGAAGAGTACGCAAAGAAGTTAACGATAAGAGAAAATGGCAAAATCACCAGATTTGGCTTTATACCCTGGTATGGAGAAGGATGGCTTTACACCTGGGGATGGGCTTTTGGTGGAGAATTCTACGATAAGGAAACGGGAAAGGTAACGGCAAATCATCCCAAAATTGTTGAAGCCTTGACGTGGATGACCAGCTTTGCAGAACAATTTGGCATTGAAAATGTGACGAATTTTACCAGTTCGGCCGGCAGCGCTGCTATGAATCCCTTTATCTCGGGACAGCTATCCATGATGGTTACCGGTAATTGGATGATTGCACAGATTGAGCAGTATAACCCGGACTTGAACTACGGAATTAGCTATATCCCTACACCGGATGGCAAAAACTTCACAACCTATGTTGGTGGAAGGGCGTTGATAATACCCAAAGGGGTAAAGAATCTGGAAGAAGCGTGGACGTTTGTAAAATGGATGTGTACAAGCGAAGAGGCGCAAAGCTTGAAAAAGATGACGGGAGAATTCTCTGCCAGACCCGATGTAAATGCGAAGATATACGGTGATGATCCAAGACAGAAAATATTCCTCGAAGTATTGCCGAATGGAAAACATCGTCCGGTGATCCTTGCAGGAAACATGATGTGGGATGAATTGGCCAAAGCGCCTGATCTGGTAATAAATAAGCAGGGCACTCCCAAGGAGATACTGGATCAGATCACTGATAAGATAAACAGCGAAATAGAAAAGAAAAAGAGGAGCCAATAAAGATTTACTAAAGCAGGGGGAAGGATTGGTAAAATCCTTCTCCCTCTTAAAATAAACTTGGCGGGGAGGTATACAGTTGTTTTCGGCAAGGACAATTGCAGGGATAAGGCCAAGGATGGTATGGAAGAGAAGAGGGATAGAAAGCAGAAGGGCCAAGTATGGTTATATCTTTGCTCTTCCTTGGATGACAGGTCTGCTTCTCTTTTACGCATATCCGCTTCTGAGTTCTATTTATTACAGCTTTAATAAATACAACGTGATAAGCCCTGTTGAATGGGTTGGGCTTAATAATTACAAGGAGCTGTTCAATGACCCGTTATTCTGGACAGGGATTAAAAATACGCTCTATTATGCCTTGTTTGCCGTTCCCATTAGCGTGGTATTGGGCATATCCCTTGCTCTTCTCTTGAATATGCCCATAAGATGGCGTAGCTTTTTTAGGACGGTATTCTTTATTCCTACTCTAGTGCCAGTGGTGGCGACTGCTATTATATGGCAGTGGCTGCTAAATCCGCAGTTTGGTTTGATAAATCATCTCCTGGAGACAATAGGGATTGGCGGCCCTCCCTGGTTGGGCGACCCAAAGTGGTCAAAACCCTCTCTTATATTAATGGCCCAGTGGGGCATTGGAAATAGCGTTATAATTTATTTGGCTGGGCTGCAGGACATCTCAAAGGACTACGATGATGCTGCCCGGGTGGACGGAGCCAGTGGATTGCGAAAGGTGTGGCACATCACCCTGCCGCTTTTGACCCCAGTGATTTTCTTCAATATGATAATGGGGATTATAAACGCTTTGCAGGTGTTTACACTGCCTTATGCGTTGACTTATGGAACAGGAAATCCCGCCAATTCGCTTCTTTTTTACAGCATGCATCTGTATAATAACGCTTTTCTGTACATGAAGATGGGCTATGCGTCGGCCATGGCATGGATACTGTTTATAGTGATAATGATCATAACGCTGCTGCTGTTCCGTTCTTCCAGTAGATGGGTGTATTACCACGGTGACCAGTAAAGGGGGCATGGACTGTGAATGTTATAAGAAAGAAGTATCCGATTATACTTACGTATATAGTGCTGATTGTTGCTGGAGCGGTTTTTCTGTTGCCTTTTATATGGATGGTGTCTACATCTTTGAAGCCTGATACCCAGCTGTTTGTTTCTCCACCTGTATGGATACCCAACCCTATAGCATGGGAAAACTACTACCGTGCCGTTACCGTCGTCCCGTTTTTCACTTATATGAAGAACACATTAATTGTTGCGTCTTTAGCGACAGCCGGTGCTGTAATATCCACGCCTCTTACAGGCTATAGCTTGGCGAGGATTAAATGGAAAGGGAGAGAGCTGCTTTTCATCATCACCCTGGCCGTAATGATGATACCTTCGCAGGTTACCATGGTGCCGCTGTTTATCATATTCTCAAAGTTGGACCTGGTCGGGACGTTTTTGCCTTTGATATTGCCCTCTTGCTTTGGTGTACCATTTTTTATCTTTCTGATGCGCCAGTTTTTCAAGCAGCTTCCCAGAGATTTGGAGGACGCGGCAAGGATTGACGGCTGCAGTGAATTCGGCATCTATTTTAAAATCATGCTTCCGCTGGTTCAGCCGGCCATCCTCACCGTTGCCCTCTTTCAATTCATGAACTCGTGGAATGATTTCATTGGCCCTTTGATATACCTCAACGATGAGGCGAAGTACACTTTGCAACTGGGTCTGCAGCAGTTCAAACAGGCATACAATACTATATGGAATCAGCTGATGGCGGCTTCAGTCCTGGTGGTACTGCCTATAATCCTTCTCTACTTTTTCGTGCAGAAATCCTTTATACAGGGTATTACCTTCGGCGGTGTAAAAGGTTGAGTTATATTTTTCTAATTTAGGTTATATTTTTCAATATAAAAATTAAAAGAAAGGGTGTGTCTGAAGATGGGGAATAAGGTCAGTTTGCGTGAGAAATTCTTTGGGTGCATTGCCGGTGCGCATATCGGTTCAGCTATGGGAGCGCCGGTAGAAGGGTGGACATATGAAATGATAGAGGAGAAGTATGGTACCCTGGACCGCCTGCTGCCGTATGAGCACTACAACAATGGATGGGTCCGGGAGCCCGGTACTACCGAAGACGGCATAGAAAGGCAGAAATTGATGATTACCGCTATTATAGAAAAGGGCGATCGAGTCAATGCCGAAGACGTAAAGAACGCTTGGATTAAATACATTAAGCCGGAATCGGTGGGGATGGTATCGGAGCCTTTTGAAGCTACACTGCTTGCAATGGCCAAAAGCGGGATACCTGCGAGGGATATAGGGCGCTACTGCGATTATTCGGGCTTGAATAGCTTTGCGCGTTCATGTCACCCCATAGGCCTTATCAACGCAGGGGATATGGGGGCGGCCAAAGAGGATGTGCTGGAGGTGGGGCAGCTGTATCAGACCACCAACAGCAGGGGATTGCAATGGGCTGTTGTGACCGGTGTGGCCATTGCTGCAGCCACCCGGCCTGATGCTACGGTGGACAGCGTGCTGGGGGCCATATACGATTACTGCCATCCGGATATAGTGCTGTGCGAATTGGACAGGGAACTCAAGCGCACTGCAGGCTGCAAAGATTTTCGAGAGCTGCGGAAGGCGTTTGACAGCGTGTACAATGGCCGTGGTATGCCCTATGCAGCCAGCTACGCCAATGAGGTGGTGACCAAAGCCGTATGCATATTCCGAATGGTAAATGGAAACACGAAGGATGCGATGATCGCCGCGGTGAACATGGGGCGGGATACCGATTGTATAGCTGCCATAGCAGCTGGCATTTCCGGCGCTTTAACCGGTGCGAGCTCCCTGCCTCAGGAGTATATAGACCAGGTGGACTATGCAACCAGCGTGAACAAGTACACCAACTCCCAGCGAACCTTGAGGGAAACCGCCGATGGGCTGTATAACGCATGGCTAAACAGGGTAAATAAGCTCAAGAAGTATGTGGAGATTATGGATTATTGATGAAGTGAGCAGTCTTATTTGTGAATTTAATCCTGAGTATGGATGTTTGAACAAGGATGTGCAAAATGATGTCGCAGGGTGAAATTAGGTTACGAGGCCAGGTGAAAACTGCTTGACTATTAACGCTTTATATACCAGGTATAACTTTTGACAAAACCAACGTTATCGCCATTGCGATATGACCCGCTGCTGGGAAGCGCATCATACTATAAGTCCGTGTACTTAAGTTCACCAATTTAACAGTTGCTACTTTGAAAAAGGGGGGCAAGGAGATGGAAGCCTTTGTCGCTACAAATAAGGGAAAAGTCCATATACTTAGGCTGGATCAGGGAGATTATGTTTTGGAATCGATTTGCCAGCTAATAAATGAGAAAAATATTCGACATGGCGTAGTCGTATCTGGGATTGGGACATTGGATCGGTGTGTTATGCACATGGTTACCACTACCGGGTATCCACCGCAGGAGTATTTTGCATCATGGGAGAATCAGCCTTTGGAGCTTTTATCCCTGCAAGGCATAATCGCAGATGGCTGTCCACATCTTCATATGGTGGTATCCGATAAGGAAAAGGCCTATGGTGGACACCTGGAAGAGGGATGCAGGATATTGTATCTCGGTGAAATCGTGATACAGGAGATAGAGGATATAGACATACGCAGAGTTCCAAACGAAAAAGGCATCATGATGTTGACGGAAGATAAAGCGGGGAGGTAAAATCGATTATCGCTTGGTGTATAAAATAAATAAAGGAATGAGAGCGTAGTATAACGTAATATACAGTGGATTGAGCAGTCTATATCAATTAATTAGTTTACAATACTTCCTTAAATAGGAATCGCAGTTTCCGGGGGATACATTTTTCTTTTGAAGGAGAAATATATCCCCCCGGAAATTGTTTAAAATCACTTTAAATTTGACTCCAGCATCTCAATAAGCTTCTTTATATGCTCGTACAGCACCACGATATCGCCCCGGGTTGCGGGGCAGTGCAGTTCCTGGTTAAGCTCCTGAAGGGAGCTTATCTTTTCGATGCCTTTGTAGTTGTTTTCAAGGAAGTGCTTTTCAACCAGCTGGGCGTTTAATATGTTCTTCTGGGTGGTGCTGTATGACTGCAGAAGCTGTATCTCGATGCCGTTTTTGAGGATCACCCTGCAGTACTTGCCTTCCCTTATTATTTGGTCTATGCACCGGTAGTTTATATACCCGTACGTCTCGTCCCCCTGGACGAGGGGCTGCCTCACCACGACGGGCATCAGTATCAGGTCGTGCTGCAGCGGTATGGGTATTTTGACTTTTTGCCCTATGATTTCCCCGTACTTTTTCCTGAGCTCTACAAGGTCGTACGACAGGCTGGATGCTATGCCCTTCAGCACCGCCTTCATCTTTTTGTATATCACCCTTTTTTCGCCCTTCTGGGTGATGAGTACGGTGGTATCCCCCACGCCTTCAGTATAAACCGGGAGCACAGCGCTTATCCCTTCTTCAAGATAATTCTCTCGCTTCCTCAAGCTATCCTCCTCCCTTTCATAGGCTTAACATGCCATGCCAGATACATAAAACAACATAAATGTAAAAATGTGGACAAGCATGTAAAACATATGGCCAATTTAATGAATTTTAATAAAACTGGTATTTATGGTCAGGCATGGTACATAATATAGAACTAGAAGAAAAACGGATTTTTATATTTTTAATTGTCATGTCATGCCCGGTGTTTATCGGGTGTGTCTTTTTTAAGTTTACAGATGTGCATTGAAATGAGCTGCTCATCTTTGGTGAGAGTGGTCCTGTGAGTGGATGTATTGCCGGCAGCTGTGTTTTATAATGCTGCTTTTAAGCGTTCAGTTTCTTGTTGTTTTGCGGTTTTTGTTGTTCTGCGGGTGGACAGGCAATGAAGGTTTTATAAAAGCGCTCGCTCCTCCCGGCCACCAGGCATTTCCTGGCCATTTGTAGGTAAGACTATTATATACTATTTTTTCCCAAAACACAATAACCGCAAGCATCAAATGGAGCATCATATCCTGTAGTAGCAAAATAATTAGCGCCAACATAAAAATGTATGACCCCATCTCTGCAATACTCATAAGAAATGTTGAGCTGGATGGCATAGGCACCGGGAGGAAGGTACAGAGGTTGACCAGATAAGCTTTTTTAATTGAAATCAGCATGAATTAACATAAACACTACCCATGTCTCCCAAAGAGTGGTAAAATATTCTCAAAAGCTGTCTAATAAGGGGTACAGATATTTGGCTATGTACAACCGCTTAAGCCCGAGCTAAAATGAAGGAAAGGGTTTTAGGGAACGCTTCAGGTGATATGTCCAGCCCGGTTTTTCAATAATAACTGTTGATAAAAGTTATTGATGGGGACAAATCCGTTTGTTAGCAGGTGGTAGACTTGATTGCCGAGATAAAGGGCAAGATAAGCTCTACAGGGTTTAATCTTAGCGATAGGTTGGAAGGGATTTTGTCAGATTTGCGGCATGGTGAGCCTGAGGAGGGAAAATATGCTCATACAATGTACGGGCAAGCTGCTGGAGAAGTTAAATGTTCAGCCCGCCCAGAGGAGTGAGGAGGACCCACTTTTTTGCTGGCATGCCAATTTGATTACCATAAATCGTAGGAAGGTTGTTGTGTTTGTTAACGATAAAAATCGATATGTAATTGTGCTGTATGGCCTCAAGGCTAAAGATTTTCAAAATTTAGGCAGTTTATTCATTGATGCTCTTCGGGATGTCTTTCATAAGGAATGCATAAAGGATGAGGTTATAGAACATTACATTTGCTGTGCCGGCGAAATAATCTATACAAAAACAAAGGACAGGTCATCGGTTGCAAAGATGAGAGCAGCCTGCGAAGTGGTATATATGATTGATGACGGGAGTTTTCCACAGTCTGCAGCACAAAAATTTTTGAGTTTACACGCAAGCAGGCGCCCGTATAAGAATCAAAAGGGCGAATATGTATGTTCCCACATTGAATTGTACAAGGACCTGGAGGCGTTGTTTGGCGGGAATATATTCGGCTGCAGGGCTGCGGTGCTCAAGCTAACCCTTGACCTTGAAAAACAAAACGTGTGGCGCAGGATAATAATACCGCTTACCTATAGCTTTTATGATTTGCATAAGGTTATCCAAAAAGCCTTCTACTGGATGGACTATCATCTACATGAGTTTTATGTATACGATGATAAGATTTATCAGTTTGTAGGTTCGGAAAAATGGAAGTGGTCAAGCCATCCTGCATACCATAAGGAAGGCATTAAGCTGCTGGTTAACCTGTACTGCGATGAGGAAGATTTCTACTCTTTGCGAGAAGAAGGTTTTTCACCTCCTTTTCAGGATGTTGAGTTTAGATATGTAAAAGAGGTCGGCCTTTTAGAGTATATTCCAAAGTACAGGAAATTTAAATACAGGTATGATTTTGGTGATAACTGGGAGATATATATCGATGTGGAAGAGGTAATAGAGGATTATGATAAAAATTACCCCATTTGTATAGATGGTGAGGGCAATGCTCCGCCAGAGGATGTGGGAGGAAAATGGGGCTATGAGGAATTTCTAGAAATTATAAGCGACGAGGAACACCCAGAGCACAGGGATATGCTGGCCTGGGCAGAAAGCCAGGGATATGGGGATTTCGATGTAGAAGAGGTTAATAAAAGGATAAAGCTTTGTTTTGGTTTCTAGATTATTGAGCAGGTGATTGTTCTGCTGAAAGCTTGTAGATATTTTAATTTTCTTAAAGTGGCTAGATTGAGCAGTATACAGAATAGCCAATATAAGTTATAATAATTATAGGCCAGAATATTAGTCGGAAGAAGTGGACAATGTGATCCAGGTTAGTGCAACGGAGTTTAAAAACAATGTCGGGAAATATATAAAGCTTTCAGAGAAAGAAGATATTTTGATTTTAAGAAAAGGCAAAGCTGTTGCAAAACTTACATCAGTATCAAAAAATGAAAAAGAGATAGCTTACAGCAGGCTATTAGGCATGATAAAGCAAAGCGAACCTGTTACTGAAGAGATTGATTTGGATGACATAAGAAAAGAGAGGCTTAGAAAATATGACAGTATTACTTGATACAAACATCTCTCTTGATTTTTTGCTTTACAGGCAACCATTTTTTGAGGCTGTCAATAAGATATTGATTATGGTTAGGGATATGATGGAGATGATAGCCATGAAGAAGATACCTTATGGTATATCCAATTTTAAGGCCATGCGCGAAGAAGGATATCTGTATGTCGATAAGACGATGTATATAGAGAAAATAGAAAACATGAGCGATAAATACCTGTTTTTTATAAGGCCAAGAAGATTTGGGAAAAGCCTCTTTCTACGCTTAAGCATTATTATGATATAAACAGCAAGAAAGATTTCGATAGGCTGTTTGGTGACCTCTACATAGGGAAGAACCCCACTAAGCTGAGGAACAGCTATATGATATTCAGGCTGGATTTTTCGGGCTTGGATACAAGCAATAGGGACAGGTTGGAGATATCGTTTAAACAAAATCTGATCGATGCAATGTGTGGTTTTTTGGATGATTACCGAAATATGTTTAATGATATAGAACAGATAAAACAACGTATCTACAAAAGCCCGGATATAAAGTCAATAGTTAGTCAGCTGGTAAATGAAGTAAAGAAAGTAGAGCAAAAGATATACCTGATTATAGATGAATACGACCACTTTGCCAATGACATAATAGCCCAGGGTGACAGTGAATTTTATAAGGAAATAATCAGGGCATCAGGTTTTGTAAGGGATTTCTACGAAACGCTTAAGATAGGGACGGAAACGGTAATAGACAGAATGTTCATAACAGGGATATCTCCGGTAATGATGGACGATTTAACGAGTGGGTTTAACATAGCTTTAAACGTTACAATGGATTTAAGCTTGAATGAGATGTTGGGCTTCACGGAAGAAGAAGTAGTGAAGGTATTAGAAGAGATAGGGGTGGAGAAAAAAGATGAGCTGATTCACCACCTGAGAGAGTTATACTATGGCTATAAATTCAATAAAAATGCTAAAACTAGGGTTTATAATCCCGATATGGTTCTGTATTTTTTGGCACAGTATAAAAGCACAGGAGGATATCCGGAATATTTGATAGATGATAACATGAAAACAGACTATGAAAGGTTAAATAGGCTTACTAGAAATGAGCAGAACAGGTCATTATTAGAAAAAATCATAAAAGATGAAGGGATAGTAGCTGAGATAGTGACAAAATTTTCATTTGACAGAATGTATGATGAGGAGTACTTTGTTTCGCTGTTATTCTATATGGGGTTGCTCACCATAGAAAGGCAGGAAAAGACGAGGTTGTTTTTGAAAATACCCAATTATGTAGTTAAAGCAATGATGTGGGAGTATATCGAAAATAACTTAAAGAAACAGCACAGTATAGATCTTGACCTAAACGAGTTGAGGAAGACAATAGAGGAGATGGCATATGAAGGAAGGATAAAGCCGTACGTAGAATATATAAGCCAGAACGTGCTGAAGACTTTGTCAAACAGGGATATGATAAACTTCGATGAAAAATACATCAAACTGATTTTGCTCACCTATCTTGTGAACAGCAAGGCTTACAGGCCGGTAAGCGAAAGGGAAACGGATGAAGGGTATATAGACATATATCTGGAAAGGGATGCAAGGATACCGGATGTAAAATACGAGTGGTTAATCGAGTTGAAATATATAAAAAAGGGTGAAAGAAACAGCATAGACAGGATAATTGAAGAAGGGTTGAAGCAGCTCAAGAGATATGGTGAGAGCAAAGGCCTGCAAGGCAGAAAAGATTTAAAACAAGCGCTGCTTATATTCATAGGAAAAGATGAATATCGGGTAATTGAGGTTGAGTGATTGCCTATGGAATTTGATACGCTTCCATTGCCAGCAGGTAGTAGAAAAAGCACTAAAAGTGTATTTTAGTATATCTGGGTATACCGTCTAAAAAGACACATAGCTTGACGTATTTTGCTTGATTGGAATTTTGCGTTAACGTTTGGTTTTAATTTTTATTTAAAATAGCCAAGTTCAGTAGTATACAAAATAGCCAATATAAGCTATAATAATTATAGGCCAAAGGAGGTGGGCGATATGATACAGGTTAGTTCAACAGAGTTCAAAAATAATGTTGGGAGATATATAAAGCTTTCTGAGAAAGAAGATATTCTAATTTTAAGAAACGGTAAGGTTGTTGCAAAACTCACAGCAGTATCAAAAAATGAAAAAGAAATTGCTTACAGCAGGCTATTAGAGATGATAAAGCAGAGTGAACCGGTTACTGAAGATATTGATTTAGATGTCATGAGAAAAGAGAGGTTAAATAAATATGACAGTATTACTTGATACAAATATCTCTCTTGATTTTTTGATTCACAGGCAACCATTTTTTGAGACGGTCAATAAAATATTGATCATGATTAAAGATAACTATATAAAAGCTTATGTATCGGCTTCATCAGTAACTGACATTTATTATATTATGAGAAAATATAGAACACAGCAAGAACGAGTGTTAATGCTGACCGAATATTTTAAGCTTGTTGATATAGTAAGTACTACCAAAACGGATATTTTAAGAGCCCTAAAGATGGAAGCTACGGATTTTGAGGATGCAGTCACCTTTCAGATTGCAAAGCGTAAAGGTGTTGATTATATTATAACCAGAGATAAGAAGGGATTTACGGATCAAGCTGTCAAAACAGTCAGTCCAGAAGAGTTTTTAAAAATAGTTTCTTTGAAATTGTAAGAACAGGTTTCACCAAAAGCTTAAGAAGGTACGGTGATTGCTTATGATACCACAAGAAAAAATCAATGAAGTTGTCGAAAGAATTGTAAAAAATGTGCAGCCTGAAAAGGTGGTATTGTTTGGTTCGTATGCCTATGGTGAGCCTGACGAGGATAGTGATTTAGATATTCTTGTAATCAAAGAAAGCGTTCTACCCAGGCATGAAAGAGTGAAAGAGATAAAAAAGTACCTGCGGGGTATTAAAATTCCGGTAGATTTGATCGTTTATACACCAAAAGAGATCGATGAATGGAGGGGAGTACTGCACAACTAACAGAGTTTATTGAAAAGGGTCAATTGAACAAGTTTGAAGTTTAAGGGTTAATTCAGTGTTTTGAATATACTTTTGAACTGGCCTGGAAAACCATGAAATATTATCTGGAGCAAGAGGGTTTTGATGTCAAAACCCTAGATCAACAATAAAAACTACTTTTCAAATACAGTTAATTGAAGACGGGTACACATGGATTGATGCATTAGAAAAAAGAAACCTGATGGCACATACATATGATGAAAAAAGAGCAATGGAAGCAGAAGTTTTAATAAGGACGAAATACTATAAGATAATCAAAGACCTCTGTGCTAAGCTGGGGGAATTATAATGGATTTTGGATTACGTCAATCGGACATAGACTATATAGTCAGAGTTATAAGTGAATTTTCAGAAATTGAAAAAGCTGTAATATTTGGTTCAAGAGCTAAAGGCGACTTTAAACCTGGTTCAGATGTAGATATAGCTATTTATGGAGAAAATATAACATTTGACACCGTATCTGCTGTTCACTCAATGTTAGAAGAACAGGGGCCTTTACCATACTTTTTTGACATAGTAGATTACACGCATTTGGACCATAAGGATCTTAAAGAGCACATTGATAAAGTAGGGAAGGTGATCTTTGAAAGAAAAAGGGCGGCGGAGGATTTTGAAAAAATACAATCGTTTTCTTTGGAAACGTCAGAGGAATTTACTGGTACGCTAATTTGATTACCGCAAATTGAGAAAAGGTTATTGTGTTTGTAAACGACAAAAAGTGATATGTTATTATGTTGTATGGGCTTAAGGCCAGGGATTTTAAAAAATTGGACAGACTGTTTATTAATGCTCTTCGGGGAGTTTTTACAAAATTTCCGCCAGAGTGCTCCCAATTTTAATTGGGGAATGAATGGCGGCTTGATTAAATATAAGAGAGAAGGGAAGAAGGATGTATAATGTAAAGCTGAAATGCGAAGTGATAACGCCTTTGTTTATGTCAGGTGTAGATGGAAATGCTCTCGAGATAAGGCCTTCCGAATTTAAGGGAATGATGCGCTTTTGGTGGAGAGCGGCGAGAGCTTTGGATGATATCGACAAGCTTAAAGACAAAGAGAGTGAAATTTTTGGTGGAGTAGGAAAACGAGAGGGAAGGAGCAAGGTATGGATAAGAGTTTTACAGGGGAATATTTCTACACAAGAGGAATTAAGGTTGGGAAATTTAGAATTGGGTATAAAATATCTCTTGTACTCTACCATATTGCCAAATAAAAAGAAAAAATACATAAAAGAAGGTTCCACTTTTTATATTGAACTTGGTGCCTTTGAAGAAAAGTATCTAAATCATGCATTAGCTTCATTATGGCTTGCCATATATTTGGGTGGTTTCGGAACGCGAAGCAGAAGAGGTGGGGGCAATATCGTAGTAACAGAGGTGGACAAGCCTGTTTTTATTGATTTCATTCCTAAAGGAAAAAATTTTCAAGAAGTGGCAGAGTGGTTAACCACAAATTTTCAGATAGCCAAAGAGATCATAAATGGTTCTGATAAAACCAATTTTGCTTCAGGGTACAGTAACTTAAGTATTTCACGCTTTATAATAAGCAGAAATGGCCACCCGTCGTGGAAGGAAGCTCTTAATGATATTGGAGTCATCTTCGAAGGTTTTAGAGTGAATGCTAGAAGACAGGTATTTAAAAGCGCTATCTTTGGCCTACCTGTAAAGCATCGCAGTGGCGGGACGGTTATTGGAGTGAAAAAAGCTGATCAAAAAGTTTTAGAAAAATTCCAGAGGAGAGCCTCTCCCGTTATAATAAAGCTTATCAGAGCAAATGGCGTGTATTACTGGCTTGTCATAAGGTTAGCGGGGCAATTTCTACCAGAACGTGTTGTGTTAGGCTTTAAGGGCAAAACTCAAAAGCCAGACTATGGTCTTATTGAAGAGTTTTGGTTACAATTAAGAGGCAATGGAGAGGAGAGATTATTGTCTGTTCCCGACTATCTGAATGAAATTGTAGATAAAATAAAGCAAAGTCTTGAACCAGAAAGGATATATTTATACGGGTCAAGAGCAAGAGGGGACTTTAAAAAGAAGTCAGACGTAGATATTGCGGTTGATTCGGACAAAAGTGTGGAAGCCATGGATATAATTGGGCCTTTTGATATTGTCAATTTAAAAAAAGTCAACAAAGAATTCAAAGATAAGATATGCAGGGAAGGAGTTTTACTTTATGAGAGAAAGGATTGAGAAATTTTTTAACGATTTTGAAAAAGCTATTAAAAATCTTAAGACGGCAACGGAAGTGGCAGAGGACGATTTAAGTATAGATGGAACCATAAAAAGATTTGAGCTTTGCTATGAGCTGGCTTGGAAGCTGATGAAAGAGTATCTTGCGGATTTAGGGATAATTGTAAGGAGCCCCCGTGAGGCTTTTAAGCAGGCTTTTATCAATGACCTTATTGAAAATGAAGAGGCCTGGTTTGGAATGATTGAAGATAGAAATTTGCTTGTCCACACCTATACTCACGAGCAATCAAGAGAAATCTTCGAACGGATAAAAGGGGAACATGTAGAGGAATTAGAAAAGTTTTACAAGATAATAAAACAAAAAATGGCAGATAATGAGGTTTAAGCAGTTTGAAAAATGTCAGGGAGGCATCCTTATATGAATGATTTTGCTTCTAAATTTAAAAGCTTTCTGCTTGAACTTATTGATAAGCACATTGATGTTGATGTAATTAGACATCCTTTAAGCGACGGAGAAATAAAAATTGATTCCATAGAAAAGGATACTATTTTTTCTACTATTGAGGAAGTCTTTGATGAGATTTCGGAAAAAGTAAATAATCTTTCGGAGAAAGATGGGCTTTTTTACTTGTGGCGCAACCTGTATGATTTAATTGTTCAAAAGCTAAATAGAAATGCAAAGAGGTATCTCTCTCAATTTCCTGCTGACGCAAAGGATAACTATTCTATATGGGAACATCTTAAAATTGCCAGCGCATTTCAAGGCGCTTCCCTTTCTTTATTCCTTTTTACTCTGGGGCCGGTGCAGTCATTTATTGCTCAGGCCCGTAAGACGCAGGATTTCTTTTCGGGAAGCTTTTTGCTTTCATATTTGACATTGGTAGGAATTGAAAAAATAGCGGAGAGGTACGCTCCTGCAAATATAATCTATCCTGACCTTTATAAACAACCCCTTGTAGACTTGTTGCTTGAACAAAAAGGTTTGAAAATTGAAAATTCTCAGTCCTCTTATACGGATCAGGCTACTGTCCCCAATAGGTTCGTGGCAATTTTGCCGGAATGTGAGTCTGAGAAGATTAAAAAGATAGCCGACGAAGTTACAAAAAGGATAAAAGAAGAGTGGAATGAAATTATAGCCAAAATTTTGAAAAACTTTGGATTGGATAAATATGTGGAGAAATCTAAATTAATAGAGAAACAAATAAGAAGTTTTCCTGAAATTTACTGGGTAGCTATTCCTTTGAAAAAAGAAGGCAAGAACATCAGCCCGAGTGTTTTTCAAGATTTTATTGAAGAAGTTAAAGGATTAAAAGAAGGCGATACAGGTATTTCTTATCAATTAGCTTACACCGCGTTAGAAAAGTTTGTTGGTGCCAGAAAGAATCTGAGGGAATTTGAGCAATCTGAAGAGTATAACAAAAAATGCCACGTATGCGGGGAAAGGGAAGGCTGGATAAAAGCGGGGGTTGGCAGGATTGAAGTTGGGAAGTACATAAGTGAGAAAGAGAGACTTTGCACTGTGTGTTTTGTAAAAAGGGCTCTAGATAAATATTTAGGGGATAAGTTTAAATATGTCTCTGCTTTTAGAGATTTTAATTTTCCATCTACCGCTGAGGTAGCTTCTTCTGACTTTAAGGAAGAGGCATTAAAGAGAGCTAAGGAAGAATTTAACGGTTATGTTGAAGAATTCAAAAATGTTTTAGGAGAAAAATTCTATAATTTAAAAGTCAAACCTTTACCCAAGTTAAAGGAGCTATTTGAAAAAGGAAATATAGAAAATATTGAGGGAGAGTGGTTTTTTGAGAGCAACCTTACCAAAAAGAGGATAAAAGAGGAATTAGGGCTTGAGCTTACAAACGAAGAGATAGAAAATTTGAAGTGCAAATTAAAAAATATTATCCAAAAAACAGGTACCTCTAGTCCTTATTATGCGCTGATAAAATTGGATGGAGATGATATGGGGAAATGGTTATCAGGCGAGAAACTGCAGGAATTTCGGGATACCACCCACGCTGAATTGGATAGGAAACAAAACTTGCTTACCCCCGCCATTCACTCTTCTATTTCTACCGCATTAAGAAATTACACAATAGAGCTGGTAAGAAGAATAGTGGAAGAAGAACATACAGGGAAGCTTGTGTATTCTGGAGGAGACGACGTACTGGCTTTTATAAATCTTAAAGATTTATTCCAGGTGATGGAGAAATTAAGGGCAGCTTTTTCCGGTCACGTAAAATTTGAAAATGGCCGGATACAAGTGGATTGGAACAATGATACAGGATTTGTAGAAAAAGAGGGAGAAATAATTTTAACAATGGGCAAGAATGCCGGTGCGTCTGCAGGCATTGTCATTGCCCATTATAAGGAGCCCTTGAAAATAGTACTTGATAGGGTGAATGAAATGATAAATAAGGCAAAGGAGATGGAGGGAAAGGATGGGTTTGCCATTGCTCTCATGAAATCTTCTGGGGAAATGAGGGTGGCAGTGAGTAAGTGGAGATTTGATAATCTGGATGTAATAAACCTTTTGTCTGAGACAGCAAAGTATTTCAAAAAAGAAGAAAACGGAATTTGGATTTCTAACAAGGTTATTTATACATTAAAAGAAGAATTTAAGAATCTAATAAACAACAATGGCAGATTCATGGAAGATCCACAGCTATTTAAAGTGGAGTTGAAAAGAGTGATACAAAGAAGTATAACTGGCGGTAAAGAGGAAGAGAGAAGAAAAATCGCAGAAGAAATTTCCAACAGGTTATTTCAACTCTTTGAAAAAGATGAAGCTCAAAATCTTACTAATTTTTTAAACTTAATAGAAGTTTCCATCTTTGTAGCGGGGAAGGAGGGATAGTGAGGTGTTTTTAAAAATCACTCCCTTGGATACATTGTTTTTCAGAAGTGGACGACCTTTTACAATGGGGGAGAATTCCTGGGCCGATGCTGTTTTCCCGCCATTTCCGGGTACATTGTACAGCGCGATAAGAAGCTTTTTAATATTTCGGTACGGAAAACTAGAAGATTTTTACAATGGGTTGCTTAAAGAAGATGTAAAAAGGGTAGTAGGTACGCCTTGTCAGAAGGGAAGTTTAAAATTAAAAGGAATTTTTCTTTACAGCAACAACAATGAAAATCCTTTGTTTTTAGCTCCCAAAGATGTGGTGGAGGACTCTGAAAAAGGAAAGTTATACTGCCTGGATTATTTAAAGAAGCCTCCTCTAATGGTAAGCGATTATAAACTTTCTGATATACTGGTTTGGAAAAAGAATGAAAAGGCTGAAACGACGGATTACTGGCTAACTGTAGAGGGATTTAAAAAGTATTTAAAAGGTGAAAAGGATATTTTTGAGATTAGAGGAAAAAGAAATTTAAAGAGAATGTATAGGGAAAAGAGTGAATTGTTTGTTTTGGAACCGAAGGTGGGCATAAAAAGGGATCCATATACTTTAACTTCCGAGGAAGGATATTTGTACAGAATTTCTCTTGTTAGACTTAAAAAAGATGTAGCCTTAATTGCAGAAGTAGAAGGAGTGGAAGATTTTCCGGAAGAAGGGGTTTTTCAACTGGGGGGTGAAGGGAAAGCAGTAAAGTTTGAGAAATTAAAAAATGGTGATGATGGGGGTGTCGCAGAGCTTGAGGACTTAAGAAGAATGGAATTCGATTTGAGGAATGGATACTTTAAACTTTACCTTGCAACTCCTGCTATTTTTGAAAAAGGGTGGCTTCCTCGGTGGATTGATGAAAACGACGACTATGAAGGAAAGTATGAATATAATGGGTTAGAGATCAAGTTGAAACTTATGGCTTGTGCTATAGGAAGGGCTTTACCAGTTGGCGGATGGGATATTTATAGAGGGCAGCCCAAGCCTATGAGAAAAGCCGTACCGGCCGGCAGCGTCTACTATTTTAAGGTGTTGGAGGATGACTTAAAAGAGGCTGCATACAAAATAAAAGAGCTTTTTCATTTTAAAAATATTTCTGACGTAAATTCAGAGGAAGGTTTTGGACTTTCCATAGTGGGGGGAGTGAAAGTATGAAAAAAGTAGTGACGATGGTGGGTACTTCAATTTTTGAAAATTACGTAAGGGAAATTGATGATCAATATTTTGGTAATGATATGGAGGATTTAAAGGAAAAAGCGGCAGAGGAATATAAGGAAAATGACCCTCGCATAAAGAGAATAAAATCCAAGCTTGAAAAATGGATTTCTGAATTTTCGGAATCTGATAAAGAAGAACTTTCTGCTGAAATAAAAAGCCTTGTAAAGCTTAAAGAGAGATTTAAGGAAGATTTTGAAGTTTATCTTCTTTATTCCGATACGGCAATGGGTAAATTGGCTGCAGAGATTATAAGAGATGTTTTACAAAATATGAAAATTTTTAAAGATTCGGAGATTAAAAAACCTGATTGCATAAATAACCTTCAAATACAAGATAATGAGAAATTCATCATAGGAATGAATAATCTTATACATAAGTTTTATGATGAAATAGCAACAAGTGGATGGGGTGACAATGTAATTATAAATATAACTGGAGGTTATAAAGCCACTATTCCTTATCTTACTATATTAGGCCAGGTAAATAAGAGTCCCATTTTCTACATATTTGAAGATACGGACGCTTTGATTGAAATTCCTTATTTGCCGCTAGATATCAAATGGGATCTTTTTGAAAAATACGAAGACCTGTTTTTGGAGTTTAATAAAGAGGGTATCATTGAAAGAGAAGAAGAACTTCCTTATAACGTAAAAAAAGAGCTAGAAGGCTTAATTGAAGTGGAAGGTAAACTTTTGTATTTGAATTCATTTGGGCTAATCTTTTGGGAGAAATACAAAGAAAAGTACTTTTTCTACTATGCTTCTGAGGAGACCCAAAGGGAGATTGAAAAACAGTTAAATATAAAGAAGATATTGCAAACCAAGTTTTGGGACAAGCAAATAAGGGAAGGAAAAACGGAATTAAAAAACGGACACTATGTTTATGATGACGGTAATAATCGTTATCGTATTTTTTACATTGAAAAGGATGGTAGAATTTATATTTATAAAACCTTCGAGGATTACGGTGATTACAGGTACTATTTAGAAAATGTAAAAGGAGAAACGGTCAAATTTGAAGATATAAAGGCAAATTCGAAGCTATGGAAAATAATAAAAGAAAGGTAAAAAAGCGGAATGCTAAATTAATAAGCTGGGAGGAGGGCTAAAAATGTTTCAGGCTTTTAGACCATTTTTCTTAATTGCAGAAACTTCGCTTCATCCAGGGAGTGGAAGTGAAATAGGGGTTGTGGATTTACCTATTCAAAGAGAAAAGCATACCGGTTTTCCCAAGATTGAAGGTTCTGGGATAAAGGGGTGCATGAGAGAAGCATTTGAGAGATCGGAAAGAGCAGTAAAAATAGGAAATGATGATGTAAAGATAAAGGAATGGGTTAAACTTGTGTTTGGACCTACCAACGGTGATGAACATGCCGGTTGTCTTGCTTTTACAGATGCTAGGATTTTATTTTTCCCTGTAAAATCCCTAAAAGGAATCTTTGCATGGGTTACTTGTCCAATGGTTCTTGAAAGGTTTAAAGAAGATATGGAAATTGCTGGTGTGGATATGCGTAATTTTCCATCAATAAAGAAAAGAACGTGTCCGCCTGACTCCAAAATTTTCGTTAAAGAAAATGAGAATAATAAGGTGTCTGTCATTCTTGAAGAGTTTACTTTTGAATTGGCAAGAGATGAGGAAACTAAAAAACTTGCCTGTTGGTTTGCTTCAAGAATTTTTCCGCAGAAAGAAACAGATACGTCTTATAATTTTTGGAGAAAAAAATTGGAAAAAGACTTGATTATCCTGGAAAATGATGATTTTGAACATTTTGTCACTACTTCTACTGAAATAGTAGCTAGGACAATTATTGACGATGCGAAGGGCACTGCTAAGAATTTGTGGTATGAAGAGTATCTACCACCGGATACTATTTTGTATTCTACCGCTATGGCTTCACCCCTTAGAGTTAGGGAGAAAGACGAAAAAGGGCCTTTCGAAGGGAGTTCTTCTCAAGATGAAGCTAAAAGAGTGATTGAATATTTTGAGAAAGGAGTGCCTACTATCATTCAGATAGGTGGAAATCAAACTGTAGGAAAGGGAATTACGCGTATTCAAGTTTTGAAGTGAGGTGATAGAAGATGGGAGCAAATACCCAAATTAATAAACTAGAAAAAGGTCGAGCTTACTTTGCTTATGAATGTGTGGAAAATGCAACTAGAGTGCTTTCAAAAGAAGAATTAAATAATTATCGTTCTTATACTGAAAAAATTCCTATTATGATTTTAACCAATGGATTAGGACAGACGCTGGCCTTTATTAAGGCAAAGATGAATGTGAAAAAGGAAGGGAATAGCGGCGAAAAAAAGGAAAATGCTTATAAGATACTCTATGACCAGATTTCCGATTATTTAAAAAGTGAGATTTCTACGCGCATTAAGATGGACGAAAATAAAGATTTAGTGGAATGGGTAATTTCATGCCATTTAAAGGAATATCGATTTATTACTCAAGAAATTTTGGCGTTTATGAATTGGTTAAAGAGGTTTGCAGAGGGGATGATTGAGGAAGGGGAAGGGTCTAAAAATGAAAAATAATGAGAAAATCCAGAAAGTATGCGTATTCTATACCCCCAAGGAGACTCGAGAAATAATGCGCAATGAAATTCAGGTGTCTACTTTTCTTAAAAATCCAGCGCTTATTTTTGGCAAATTAATTCCCGTTACAATGAACTATAAAAAAGATGAAATAACTGAGACCTTAACTCATGAAGAAATCTTGAAGAAAGTGATAACTAAAGGAGAAGAAAATAGAGAGAACAAATATAAATATCTTGAGCTTGTAACTAAGGAGATGAAAAAGCTAAATGAAGAGATTCAAAAAGGGGATTTCCCATTTTTAAGCAAAATAGAAAAAATGGTGGAGGATTTACAAAGTAGTGGTTATAAAATTCAAAAGGTTGAGGGTAAAATCAACTGGCGGCTTATTGTAGGCCTTGGAGCTCCTCATCCCCAAGAAACATCTATGACTTTACATCATATTTATGGTATACCCTATATACCCGGTAGTGCTTTGAAAGGGGTTATGAGGCACTGGGCAATTTTAAAGTTTGCTGAGATGTATAAAACTTTACCTGGTAAAAAAGAAACGCCATTTGAAGAAGCAGTAAAAGTTGTTTCTCAATCTTTGGAGCATGGTGAAAACTTAGGTATAAGCATTATTTGTAAATTCGAGAACGATGAGAATTACCGGCTAGAGAGAATCGCATTTTCTGAAACAGTAGATATGTTTGGCACGCGAAAAAATCAGGGAAAGATAATATTCTTAGATGCTTATCCTTCTGGAAATATTAATCTAAAAATAGATATAATGAACCCACACTATCCGGACTATTATTCCAAGTCGAAACATCCCGGGGATTGGCAACAGCCTAAACCAATACAGTTTTTAGCTGTAGAAGATACGAAATTTGTTTTCTATTTGGGAATAAGGAAAAATGAAAGTTTCGACCTTCTCAGAAAAGCTTCTCTTTTATTTATCAACGCTCTTTGTGAACACGGAATTGGTGCAAAGACTTCTTTGGGATACGGGGTATTTAGTGCTGAATCTATTTATGTTGAATCTATCTATAAGTAAGCGGTTCACCTTGCTTGAAAGGGATGCTATATTATCGGGAAGACCGGGAGGACGGCGGCGGTGTTAAAATTTGACCATAATTTTGGTAGAACTACAGCAAAAAGTTGCTCTCATTAAAGAGGACTTGTATGCTGGAATTTTCGTGGGACAGAATACAGTTTGTAGTTCGTGCAATTTCCATAAACATTGCAAAAATTATTATATACTTGAAACACTGAAATTATGATACAATTGATAATAACTATCCCATTAGAATTGCACAGGAGGCGAAAACATGTATAATTTCCCTGAAGGTTTATATGTTGACGTTCGTATTTAAGAGACATTTGAGACGAAGATCAGCTTTAAGAAAATGTACTTCAAGAGCAAAAGGTCCGCAGCAACAAAGGAGCTTTTATCAGGGTTTTTGATGGCAACCGGTGGTATTACAGCTCCTTGACCGACTTAAGCCGTGTGCAGGAGTGCATAGACACTCTGGCCCGGATGGCCACACCGAATCCGAGTATTATGGAGCATCCAATCGTTAAGGCTTTCGAAGTCAACAGGGACAGGATTATTCAGCATGAGAGGGATTCAATTGCAGATGTTCCAGCAGCAGAAAAGCAGGCACTGCTGGAAGAATATTTAAAACTCCTGGATTATCCGGAAATCGTGCATCATACTTCTTACTACGTTGACAACAAAACGATTAAATCTATTTATTCTTCAAAGGGAACCGCGGTTACCTTTGATAAACAGACATGCGGTATTCGTTTAAATCTGGAGCTTGCCTGCGGCGATAATAAAAACTCGGATGTCGTTTCAAAAGCTGCGATACGTTTTGATGAGCTTAGAGGACTTGAGGATTATTTTAAAGAAAGAATTGAAAAAAGCGTTGCTTTCGTAAGGGAGGCGGTGCCCATAGAGCCGGGCATATACACGGTGCTGCTGAGCCCTGAGGCCACAGGGGTGTTTACTCATGAAAGTTTCGGGCATAAAAGTGAATCGGATTTCATGGTGGGGGACGAAACCATGAAGGCTGAATGGGCCCTTGGCAAGACTATTGGGCGGGATTTGCTGACCATAGTCGATGACGGCCTGGAGTTCGGTAATGGCTATGTGCCCTATGACGATGAAGGAACTAGAGGTAAAAAGACGTATATCGTAAAAAACGGAAAGCTGATGGGCAGGCTGCACAGCGCTGCAACCAGCGCTGCGTTGGGAGAGCCTCTTACCGGCAATGCAAGGGCGATAAACTTTCAATTTGAACCCATTGTTCGCATGACAACTACATACATTGAAAAGGGAGATCGTCCTGTGAAGGATATTATTGCTGAAATAGATAAAGGCATTTATGTGGAGACCGTCAGACACGGCTCGGGAATGTCCACGTTTACTATAGCACCTTCCCGGGCGTACAAAATTGAAAATGGTAACATTACAACTCCCGTTAAGGTATCCGTTATAACCGGCAATGTATTTGAAACCCTGGCGGAAGTGGATGCGGTCAGTGAAGAATTTGAGCTGATGAGCTTTGTAGGGGGAGGTTGCGGCAAGATGGAGCAGTATCCTCTTCCGGTGGGTTTTGGAGGGCCCTACACACGGGTGCGAAAGCTAACTGTGCAATGAGGTGGGAAAGTGACAGGACAGTGGTTTCTTTTGAAAACCTTAAAATTTTGGATTTAATTCTAACCGTACGATAGTGGGAGGAATAATGATGGAAAAAGAATTTATCACAATAAATGAAAGGGAAACAGCGGTCAAAATTCAAAACACCAGGGTGAACGCCGTGCGCATGAAGGATATTGTAAAAAAGGGTGTCAGGGTATACAAGGATGGCAAGATAGGCATCTCGGGTGCTGTAGGCGAGGTTCCGGATGAAGTTCTCATTGAGAATGCTGTACAAAATCTGGATGCTGGCATTTCTTATCCCTACGAACTATCGGGAAATCTTAAGGACCACCGTGACTATGGGAAAAACAGGGTGAGCGGAGACCAGCTGCTCGAATGTGCGGAGGGAATACTTGAAAAGCTCAGAACAGAGTATTCCGATTTTGATTTCAGTGAAAGTATGCTGACCAGGGAAATAAGCTGGCAGATGAAAAACACTCGGGGTCTGGACCTTGAATATAGGGATTCTTATATAACCCTCGGACTGATATTGAAGGAAAGAAAATCCGCTAACGTGATTGATGGCTTTTTACAGTATTATGGCAGAAATTTTGACCTCGATAAGTTCTGGGCATTTAATAGTGAACTTCTCGAGGCCTATCGAAATGAAGTTTCCCTGCCTGAGGGGGATACTTTGCTGGTGTTTACTTTTGAGTTCCATGAGCTGCTACGTTTCCTGTCACGTTCGCTGAATGGTGAGATATATGCAACCGGCGGTTCCATTTTCAGCAATAAAATGGGCGAGAAACTCTTTAACGAAAAAATTACCATTGAACAGAACATGTCTCCAATATACAGAGCCGAGCCTTTCTTTGATATGGAAGGCGTGGTGCTAGAAAACGACCGTTATACTTTGATTGAAAAGGGTAGGCTTGTTAATGTATATACGGATAAAAGAACGGCTGCTATTTACAATTTGCCTCACACGGGAGCGGCATCGGGCGATTATGATGGTATGCCTTCTCTTACAAGGGCGCCTGTGCGCTTTGCCGTTGATTCGGATGATATAAAAGCTGCGCTGGGTGGTAAAATGGCGATACTGGTTGCAGTCAGTTCCGGGGGAGACTTCACAGCGGATGGAAGTTTTGCAGCACCGGTACAGGTAGGCTTTCTATTTGATGGCGAGCACATCATAGGAAAGCTTCCGCAGTTTAGCATCCGTTCTCACCTGTATAAAATGCTTGGTGAAGATTATATAGGTACATTTGAAAGTAAACATTTTTATCTCGGCGATGGTACGCTGCTTCAGGGATATTATATGACTGTTGCAAGATAGTTAATTTTATTGAAAGAATATGAGGGTTTGGACGTACTGGCATATAATTTTACCGATGTGCAGACCTTCTTTGATAGTCATAGGGTTGCTCACATTTATCGGCTCGTGGAATGACTTTTATCGTCCTTTGATTTTCATCAATGATACCGCTAAAATGACGTTGCCATTGGGTATGACGGTGTTACGCGGAATGTTAGGGACTGGCAATCAATCGTCCGTTTTGGCTGGAGTCATGCTGACAACGGTTGTGCCGTTTTTGTTTCTTATATTTGGACAGCGATATCTAATAGAAGGTATCAGTATAGGTGGATTAAAAGGTTGATAATATTTGACCCCCAACTAATTCATTACAGTAGGGGTACATAAAAAATGAAAAGGAGGCGTTTAACTTATGAACAATCCATATTTCTTGTACACCAAAGAAAGGCTTAATGAGATCTCCTTTCCATTAGGGGGAATAGGTACGGGATGCATTGGCCTGGCCGGTAACGGCAGGTTAATTGATTGAGAGATTAGGAATCGTCCCAACAAAGGCAGCTATAATGGTTATTCCCACTTTGCTGTAAAGGTGGAAAAGGGTGGCCAGGTGATTGATGCAAGGGTCTTAAATAGCGACCTGCATCCTCCTTATTCGGGTAGTTTTGGTGAGCCGCATTTTAAGAGCTTCGGTTTTGGGCCGCCAAGGGCTTATTTATCTGGAGTGCCGCATTTCAGGGACGCGGAATTCAGAGGGGAGTTCCCGTTTGCCAGTATCACGTTTGTAGATGATACTTTTCCGGGCAAAGTGACCATGACAGCATTCAACCCTTTTATACCTCTCAATGATAAGGACTCAAGTTTGCCAGCGGCTTTCTTTGAAATACAGGTGGAGAACACGTCAAATGAACCCCTCGATTACACTGTGGTATCCTGCATTGGCAATATAAACGGCCGGACCATTGGGTATAACGAGTTTACCCAGTGTGGACAGGTCAAAGGGATCAGAATGGGGTGTCGTGGTGTTGAGCCGGCCGATGTACGCTATGGAGAGCTGACTATAGCTACCGATGAGCAGGATATAAGCTATCAGGAATACTGGTACAGAGGAAGCTGGTTTGACGACCTTGAGATGTACTGGAGTGACCTTAATACTCCCGGAAAGTTTAAAAACAGGACATATAAAAATGAAAAACCAGGCCATACGGTGGGTTCGGGAAATGAAGTGGACATGTGCATGCTAGCGGTACATTTTTCCTTAAAACCGGGCGGACACAAAAAAGTCCGCTTTGTTCTGACGTGGTATTATCCTAACTGTTATAACTACTGGAAGCAACAAAATCAGGAACAAAGCTGTTGTGGTTGTCAAACGTCAAGAAAGGCTCAATGGAAGAATTATTACTCGCGTTTGTTTGAAGATTCTTTTGATTGTGCCGTATACGCACTTCAAAACTGGGATCGATTGTATAAGGATACAATGTGCTTTAAAGAAGCCTTATTTTCATCAACCCTTCCACCAGTTGTTATAAACGCCATTTCGGCCAATATATCCATTCTGAAAACGCCTACCTGTTTGCGGTTGGAGGATGGTTCGTTTTACGGCTTTGAAGGATGCCATTGTGATTCCGGTTGCTGTGAGGGCTCTTGTACCCATGTATGGAATTACGCCTATGCGCTTCCCTTTTTATTCCCCAAATTGGAACGTTCTATGCGTGAATTGGAATATCGGTATAATCTGGGAGAAGACGGCAGCATGTCGTTTAGGCTGCAGCTTCCACTGGGGAGCAAACGATGGGATTTTAGGCCCTGCGTTGACGGTCAGTTTGGCGGCGTTTTGAAGGTTTACAGGGAATGGAAGGTATCTGGTGATACCGAATGGCTGCGTAAGCTCTGGCCTTCGGTAAAGAAATCCATTGAATACGCCTGGGCTGAAACCAATAAGGACAGGTGGAACCCAGAACGTACCGGCGTTTTGACAGGGCGTCAACACCACACCCTCGATATGGAGCTCTTTGGCCCTAACTCGTGGCTCACGGGTTTTTATCTGGCGGCTTTAAAAGCGGGCGCCGAGATGGCAGATTATTTAGGGGAAAAAGACACTGCTCGGGAGTATCTAGACATATTTCATCGCGGCAAGAAATGGGTAGATTCCAACCTCTTCAACGGCGAATACTATTATCACCTCATTGATTTGAACGATAAATCTATTTTGGAGCAGTTTGATGAGGGTAAAAGCGATACCCTGGTCGGCGGGACAACGATGGATACCTACTGGAATGAAGAAAAAGGCGAGATCAAATACCAGGTGGGCGAAGGATGTCTTGTGGATCAGGTGTTGGCCCAATGGCATGCCAATTTAATAGGCTTAGGGGAGATATTCGATCCAGCCCTGGTTCGAAAAGCCGTCTACTCGGTTTATAAAAACAATTTTAAGAGGATGAGGGATGTTTTCAATCCGTGCAGGGTATTTTCGTTAAACGATGAAAGGGGAGTGGTCATCTGCTCCTATCCGGAGGGCAGGCGGAGACCGGCTGTTCCAGTGCCGTATGCTCAGGAGACCATGAACGGTTTTGAGTACCAGATAGCGGCCCACCTCATTCAGGAGGGATTCGTTAAAGAAGGTTTGGAAATAGTGGAAGCGATACGCAGCAGGTATGATGGATACAAACGTAATCCATGGAATGAGTTTGAGTGTGGAAGCAACTATGCCAGATCCATGGCCAGTTATTCGTTGCTTTTGGCTTTTTCAGGTTTTATGTTTGATATGGTTAAAGGCGTTATAGGCTTTAACCCGGTCATTGGTGGCGATAACTTTAGAGTATTCTGGTCACTGGATTCTGGATGGGGAATTTTTGAAAAGTCAGGCGACAAAATCGAGCTCAAAGTCCTGTATGGGTATCTGGATTTGAAAGAGCTGTGCTTGCCTTTTATGAAAGGCAGAGATGTGAAGTCGGTTTTGCTGGAAGATGTGCCGGTGACTTATAGAAAGGATGGGGGAAACATTAAATTTAGTGATGTTGTGAGGATTGGCAAAGAGCAAAAAATAATGATTATTTAACATGGTTTAAATTGACGTACTTATCAATGGATCTAGGGTTAACAATTCTGCATCTACAGTGGATACCTTGGGGACTGCTTTTTAATTGGATGGTTATGGATAGGTATGTTATCATTTAGTATTATGGTATAATATGTAGAGGAATTAACAGACAAAGCTGCTGTGTTGTTGTAAAATACTAAAGTGGTAGCGGAATTGGTTTGTATTTCACAAAATGTATCTTACCAACGCAAAGTTGAGTTAGTCAACTACCCACCGCTTATAGAAGCGGAGGCTTGAAAAAGCCTTAGTTGACTAGCCTCAGCCACCAGCGAAAAGCTGATGGGGCTACGTTAGACAGGTCATGACACCCCGGGGTGCTGCTCAAGCTCCAGGCTCTGTCGCACAGGTTTAAACAGTCCTGAGGGGTAGGGACAGTGACCTGTGCATAACAAGCCTGTCTAACATTGGCGATGAGCACCTAACTCCGAAAGGAGGCTTACCGCTTATGGTGTATGTAATTTCAAAGACAGGAAAACCACTGATGCCAACCGAAAGATACGGCAAGGTAAGACGGCTTTTAAAGCATCGACTTGCAAAGGTAGTCAAACGAGAACCGTTTACAATCCAGCTTTTATACGATACCACTACCTATACACAACCGGTGACAGTAGGACTGGATATAGGATCCAAAATAGCAGGTGTATCGGCTGTTACAGAGAAGAAAGAGATATTTTCTGCAGAGATAGAATTGAGGGACGATATTAAAGGGTTGCTGCTTGAACGAAGGCAGTACAGGAGGATGAGAAGATATAGAAAGGTACGCTACCGCAAGCCCAGGTTTTTAAACAGAGCAAGGGATGATGGGTGGCTTGCTCCCAGCCTTCAGTGGAAGGTAGATGCACACATAAGGATAGTAGAGATGCTTAGCATGATAATGCCGATAGGGAAAGTAGTAATTGAGGTTGCGCCGTTTGACACGCAGAAGATACTAAATCCTGGCATAGAGGGAGAGGATTATCAGAACGGTGTACAGAAGGGCTTCTGGGATGTAAGGGAATACTGCTTATGGCGGTCTGGTTACAAGTCTGAACTGTCAGGTAAAAGGGGTACATTAGAAGTTCATCATATAGTTCCGAGAAGCGAAGGGGGGACAGACACGCCCAGCAATTTAATAGTACTGACCGCGGAGGAGCACAAAGCGGTGCATGAAGGCAGGATAAAGATACCTAAGTCGAAGATTGAGAAAATCAAGCTGCTCAAGGATGCGGCGCATGTAGCGACGATAGGGTGGTATATAGTTAACAGATTAAGAGAGCGTTATTCTGTGGAAGTGACATATGGGAGTATAACGAAGGCGAAACGGTTGGGTTGTGGTATGACAAAGTCGCACAGAAACGATGCATTTGTTATATCTGATGGAACTTTACAGGAAAGGGTTAAAGAATGGTACTTAGGGAAGTTTTTAAGGAGACAGAACAGGTCATTGCACAGGGCAAATTTCATAAAAGGTGGGGTAAGACCTGTTAACACGATTAAGGAGGCATATGGTTTTAGGCGATATGACAGAGTAGAATACGAAGGCATAATTGGGATAATAGCGGGTTTAAGGAGTAGCGGGTATTTTGCTGTAAGAAATCTTTCAGGTGAGAAGATACATGACAGTGCAAAACATAGCAGGTTAAGACTTGTAGAAAGGGCAAAGACGTTAATGTTAGAAAGGATGGAAGAGCGCATTCCTCTCCATCTTGAAGAAGATGGAGTCTCCTGCGTTCGGTTATGATGAAGGGAAGAAGGTTATGATAAAATTCGGCAAAAAGCTGCCAAAAGATATATTAGTTAAAGTTGTGGAAAAGCTCCCTGCGGTTTTCGAAAAAGATCCCCAAATTGTAGCGGCATATATTTACGGGTCATATGCTACGGGAAAGACCACGGATTTAAGTGACATAGATATAGCCGTCTTATTACGGAAAAAGGGGGATTGGAAGAAGCAGCTTGAATTGATGGACAGCATAGCTGAAGCCCTCGAGACTGAAGATTTTGATCTGCTATGGATAAACTTTTGCAATTAGTGGGACTGCAACAAACTTGCAGTTCCTTTTTTATTTAGACACACAAACAGAAGTAATTGCCTGGTTTGACTGGCAGGGTAATCTCATGCCGATTAAATTCAGGTATTTAACTGAAGACGAGTGTTATGTTAGAATAAAGATTGAGTTGAAAAGTGTCTTGACAGATTTGGAGGAAAGAAGATGTTTAGGTACAGGTGCGAGGCCAATTACAGCAACGTACTGTATAAGATTTGATTTTGGCAAGTATAGATACAGGGAGGAGGTCGGCTGTGCTTAAAATTGATTGCCTTGTGTCGGGAGGAGTAATTACAAATTACAAATGTTCATCAAAGTGTAAGCATTGTTGTTATGCCAGTTCCCCGGAATGGCCAAACGATTATATGACCCCATCCATGGCCGATGAGATATTTTCTATTCTGAAGAGTTTAGGCTGCCATTATGTTCATATTGGTGGTGGTGAACCGCTTCTGCAGCCTGACAAAATTTTTGCTGTCCTGGAGTCTGCTCAAAGAAACAACATTGATATAGAGTATATTGAGACCAATGCATCTTGGTACAGGGATGAGGTATCTGCAAAAATTATTCTTAAGGAACTAATGAAATATGGTGTACATACGCTGCTTATATCTATAGATCCATACCACAATGAATATATACCCTTTTGGAAGGTAAAAGCTTTAATGGCGGCTTGTTCAGAAGTAAACATGGGTGTATTTCCGTGGCTGATGGATTTTTGGGCTGATCTGGATGCAATGGATGACCGCAAACCCCATTCCCTTGATGAGTATGCCCGGTTTTTTGGGCAGAATTATCTGTTAGAACTGCCAAGAAGATATGGACTTAACTTGAAAGGGCGAGCTTTAAAGACGTATAAACCGATGATGAAGAAGCAGCCTTTTGAACAAATATTAAAAGAATCTAAGCCATGCAGATTGTTATCAGGTATTTACCATTTTCATGTTGATCTGTATGGTAACTTCATTCCGCAGTCGTGTCCAGGCCTTTCAATAAACTTAAGTGAAGTGTCACACGGGGCTGACCCGGGCAAATATAGGGTGTTATATAGCTTGGAGTCCATTGGTATAGGAGGATTGGTGGAACTGGCAATAAAAGAGTATGATTACAAGCCTAAATCTGAATATGCAGGAAAATGCGATCTTTGCTATGATATACGGAGCTATTTGGTTTTAGAGCGAAAGTTAGACCTTCCCGATCTGCAGCCAGCGGGGCATTATAAGTATATTTAAGGAGAAATACGATATAAGAAGGTATAAACTGGTGAGGCTGCTCTTTGAATTTGATTTGAAAATCAAAATCATTAATTAATGACTGCTTTTAACACGAGGATGTTTATTGTAAAATTAAGGAAGGTGATGAACTATGGATTTTATTAGAAAAAAGGACAAATACAAGATAGTTGGGATTGAATAAAAATGGGTGGATTTGAGCATGATCCAGAAAAACTTATATGTAAATAAATGGATTGAAGAGAATTTTTAAAGGGGAAATGCGTCCCCCTGGGGAATTGGTTTGCCAAATTACCAGTGTCAATAGTCTGTGAAAATGTCACCTCAAAAAGGATAATTTTATTCAGTAAAAATGTCAACTATGGGTTTTAAAAAATATTACAGAGATAATTT
>NZ_FOXR01000015.1:0-48355 GCF_900115765.1 Caldicoprobacter faecalis
AAATTATCTCTGTAATATTTTTTAAAACCCATAGTTGACATTTTTACTGAATAAAATTATCCTTTTTGAGGTGACATTTTCACAGACTATTGACAGCTCAAACATCCAATTTATTTTTATTACCTACCTAAGCCAGAAAGTCTGGCAGCTAACATGCTTTCTATGGAATTGTATCATATTACCGGACTTATGGATCATATTGATTATATTGCCAGATCAATAATCAGTTTAACCAAAGATCTAAAAGTTGTAAACAGGGGGTAGGGGAAATGGATTTTAAAAGTGCAGCAAGGATGGGCTTCGTTTTGGCTTTGTCAATTTTTTTATTGATGTTTTCCAGTTTTATAACCCCCAAGACAAATGTTTCCCGAGCACAGAATGAAAGTAAGCGAGGATTTGCTGCAGTAAATATAAGGGATGACTATGAGGTATACCTATCCCAACATAAAGATGCGCCATATCCTGATGAGAGCATAACTATAGATGCGGTTGATTTTATAGCTGCCGAGCCGGCTGTCGATATTGTTGAAGGGCTTGGAGGAATCCCAGGCAAAGCGGTTAAAACTGATGAAGAGGGATATATCGAGTGGAAAGTAAATATAAATAAAGCAGGCTTATACAATATAAAGATCGAGTATTATCCCATAAAGGGTAGAGGTTCATCCATTGAGAGGGAATTGTGGATAAATGGCAAGCTGCCCTTCTTTGGGGCAGGGCACCTTACCTTTTCAAGGGTATGGAGCGATGCGGAGCCTATAAAGCAAGATAACCGAGGTAACGATATGCGCCCAAGCCAAGCAGAATCCCCTAGATGGGAGCAAAGTTATTTCCAGGATTATATGGGCTATTATAATGAGCCTTATTACTTCTATTTTGAAGCGGGAGAAAATACTATAAGGCTGGTATCGGTTAAAGAGCCCATGGCCATAAAATCCATCACTATAGAGCAAGCGCCTAAAAGCCTGCCGTATAAGCAGATAGCTGATGCATATCAGAAAAAAGGTTATAAGAATTATGAAGGTACTCCCATCAAAGTCCAGGGTGAACATGCCTATTTAAAGTCCGATCCAACGCTTTATCCTGTATATGACAGAGCATCACCTTCTACCGAACCGTATCATCCCTCCAAAATACGCTTAAATACCATAGGTGGCTACAGGTGGAACCTGCCCGGTCAATGGATTGTATGGAAAGTAAATGTACCCGAAGATGGGCTGTATAGGCTGGCATTCAAAGTGCGGCAGAATATGGTGAGAGGTTCATTTAGTAATAGACGGCTTTTGATCGATGGCGAAGTTCCATTTACTGAAGCCGAAAACCTAAAATTTAAATATAAAAACGACTGGGTGATGTATGAGCTGACAGATGATAATGGCAAACCGTGTTTGTTTTATCTCGAAAAAGGAGAACACGAGATAAAGCTAGAGGTTACGTTGGGCGATCTCGCAGAGATTATACGCACCGTAGAATCCAGCCTGTATCGACTAAACGAGGCTTACAGGAAGATCATAATGGTGACCACTCCCACTCCGGATCCGTATAGGGATTATCAACTCGAACAGCAGATCCCTGATGTAATAAAAGAATTGGACGAACAGGGAGATATAATAGATAAAATGGCGCAACAGCTGATAGCCTATACTGGGCAGAGGGGTTCTCAAAGTGCTATACTTTATCGCTTGTCGTATCAGCTCAAGGATATGGCAAGAAGGCCAGAGCGGATACCTAGGATGCTTAATGACTTCAAAACTAATATAGGGAGTCTTGGTACATGGATATTGTCGGCCAGAGAACAGCCGCTCGAGATAGATTATATATGGCTGGGATCCCCGACACAGCAGCTTCCGGCAGTGAGCACTAACTTTATTCAAAAAGCTTTTCATGAGGTGAGATCGCTTATAGCATCTTTTACCGAAGACTATAACAGCGTAGGCAATGTATACAGTGGAGAAGCTTTAAAGGTATGGATTCAGACCGGTAGGGATCAGGCACAGGTGTTAAAGCAGATCATAGACGATACTTTTACACCACGAACCGGTATACCAGTAAATTTGGAGTTGGTACAGCCGGGTACGCTGTTGCCCGCCGTTGTGGCAGGTATAGGGCCGGATGTTGCATTACAACTAGGCATCGGCGATCCCGTCAACTTTGCTACGCGGCGTGCTGCTATAGATCTTACTCAGTTTGAGGATTTCTATGAGGTGGCACAACGATTCCATGATAGTGCCTTGGTTCCATATAGGTTTAATAACGGTGTCTTTGCTCTTCCAGAAACCCAGAGTTTTCCGATGCTTTTTTATAGGACTGATATATTAGAAGAGCTCGGGTTGCAGGTACCGGAAACCTGGGAAGATGTATTCAATATATTGCCGGTTATACAGAAAAATCACATGGATTTTGGCATACCAATTTCTACCACACAAACGCCAGGCGCAGGCATGACATCGTTTACCATGCTCCTGTATCAAATGGGCGGTAAACTCTATAGAGAAGACGGTATATCCACTGCTTTGAGTGAAGAGGAGGCTATCGAAGCCTTCAAGATGTGGACGGAGCTGTATGTAAACTATAAGTTCCCTGTACAGTACGATTTTGCTAACAGGTTTAGAATTGGTGAAATGCCCATTGGCATAGCTGATTATCAGACGTATAATTTCTTATCTGTATTTGCACCTGAAATAAGAGGGTTATGGGACTTTGCACCCGTGCCCGGAATGAAAAAACCTGATGGTTCTATAGACAGGTCGGTGCCCAGCGGTGGGACGGCAGCCATGATTGTGAGGGGCGTGAGGGATAAAGACGCTGCATGGGAATTTTTAAAGTGGTGGACCAGCACCGAGGCCCAGGAACGCTTTGGCCGAGAGATGGAAAGTCTTCTAGGGGCAGCAGGCAGGTATCCAACTGCTAACATAGAGGCTTTAGAAAAATTGCCATGGCCTTGTTAAGGATTATAAAAATTTGATGGAGCAGTGGCAGTGGGTTAAAGGCAATCCAGAAGTTCCGGGTGGGTATTTTATGCCGAGGCATTTGGATAATGCTTTTAGGAAAGTCGTATACGGCGGGGAGGACCCGAGAGAGACCATACTGGATTATGTACGCGTGATAAATGAAGAGATCACCAACAAGCGCATTGAATTTGGGCTGCCAACGTTGGAAGATTTAAAAAATAATACGGGAAGGTGAAAAAATGGCTGCTGTTATAATACCTAATACCAAAATACCCATTAAGACAAGGATAAGTTATGCGTGGGCAGAGGTAAAGAGGAATAAGGTCTCTTATATGTTCCTTGCACCGTATGCGCTAATATTCACGGTATTTACTGTTATACCCGTACTGGTGTCAATGGGATTAAGTTTTACCTACTTCAGCATACTCGAACCGCCTAAATGGATTGGATTTCAGAATTATATAAATTTGCTCTTAGATGATGAAGTGTTCTTGATTGCACTGAAAAACACCTTTTTGTTTGCAGCTATAACTGGACCTATCGGGTATTTTGCAGCTCTGTTTTTTGCGTGGATGATAAATGAGTTGCCTCCCAAGATAAGAGCTATAATGGTGGTCATATTCTATGCTCCTACCATTTCTGGGCAGGCATATATAATATGGAATACGCTGTTCAGCGGCGATGCCTATGGCTATATAAACAGTATGCTTATCAGGTTTGGTATTATATATGAGCCGATCCAGTGGCTTACCGACCCTTCTTATATGCGAACAGCTGCTATAATAGTGGTACTGTGGATGAGCCTGGGTACGGGATTTTTGTCATTCATAGCAGGACTGCAAAGTATAGATAATACGCTTTATGAATCAGGATATGTAGATGGCATACAAAATAGGTGGCAGGAACTGTGGTATATAACGCTGCCTTCAATGAAACCACAGCTGCTCTTCGGCGCTGTTATGTCCATAACTTCATCGTTTGCCATACATGAAATACTTGTACCACTGGTCGGTTTCCCTAGTACAGATTACGCTGCGCACACCGTGGTATCGCATCTTGTGGACTATGGCAATATAAGATTTGAAATGGGAACCGCTTCTGCCATAGCTACGTTGTTGTTCATTGCTATGGTAGGCACCAATTGGATTGTACAGAGATTATTGAGGAAGGTAGGCAACTGATATGGTAAAGGTGAGGATAAGACTAAAACAGAGAAAGCCAAACCGTTCTTTAAGTGGCGATATAACAAATATTGTAATTTTGATCTTTTTCGGCTTGTTCTTCGCTTTACCGCTTATATATGCTATATCAAATGCTTTTAAGCCGTTGGATGAGATATTTTTATTCCCACCGCGCTTTTTTGTAAGGAATCCGTCACTGGAGAATTTTCAAGACCTCTTCATTTTGATGCAGCAGTCATGGGTTCCCTTTTCAAGATATATATTAAATACCGTCTTCATAACGGTGGTGGGGACAGTAGGACATGTCGTAGTAGCCTCTATGGCGGCATATGTTTTAGCTAAGCACAAATTCCCCGGCAGGACTTTGTTCTTTAGTATTGTGGTAGCATCATTGATGTTTTCATACCATGTTACTGCGATACCAAGCTATCTGATTATGTCCTTTTTGAAGTGGATAGATACCTATTATGCTATCATAATACCTCAACTGGCCTATTCTTTGGGATTATTCTTGATGAAGCAGTTTATGGAGCAAATACCCGATTCGTTGCTGGAAGCCGCCAGGATAGATGGGGCCAGCGAGTTTCGTGTATTTTGGCAGATAGCTATGCCCACCGTTAAACCGGCATGGCTTACATTAGTTATATTTGTATTTCAAAATTTGTGGAATACTACAGGAGGTACTTACATTTACAGTGAAGAGTTGAAGACACTGCCTTTCGCCCTCCAACAGATACTGGCTGGCGGTATTGCCAGGGCGGGTGTGGCTGCTGCTGTGGCTTTGCTTATGATGACTGTGCCTATTACCTTATTTATCATAACACAGAGCAATATAATTCAGACCATGACCACTTCGGGAATAAAAGAATAGAGGAGTGTCGGTATGAGGGTAAAAATGCATTGTTTATTGGCTGTATTGTTATGTCTGTTGATTTTTCCTCCTGAATTTGCCTCTGCAGCTCCAGCATATGAAAGCTATACATATGATTATTGGGGTAATGTGGTGTATGCACCTCATGCTTACCTGCCTGAGAATATTATAGATGGGTCTACACTGGGCATAGGGGATTTAAATACACCTAGCGATCTTTTCGTAAGCCGGGATGGAAGGGTTTATATAGCTGACTCGGGTAACAATAGAATAATAGTTACTGATAAAAATTGGAATGTATTGGCTGAAATCAAATCGTTTGAGAATAATGGGAAAAGCGATACTTTCAAAAATCCACAGGGGTTGTATGTTACCAAGGATGGGCACATATATGTGGCTGATACCGACAACGGCCGGCTTGTCGAGTTGGGGCCATCAGGTGAATTCATAAGGGAAATAGGCCCGCCTAAGGCCGATATAATACCTGCTGATTTTGTGTATAAGCCTATGAAACTTGTATTGGATGAGGCCAAGAGGATATACGTTATAGCACAGAATGTAAATCAGGGCATAATAGAATTAAATGCTGATGGAAGCTTTCAGGGATATATGGGGGCCAGCAGGGTAATACCTAATATAGCAGATTACATATGGAAGATGATATCCACTAGGGAGCAGCGCGCAGGCATGGTGCTTTTTGTTCCTACAGAATACAATAACATCTATATAGATGATGAAGGCTTTCTGTATGTTACTACCAGCGCTTTAAGCGATTCAGATATACAAAATGCCATTAACTTCCGGAGCGCGGATGACAGGGTAGCGCCTGTAAGGCGTTTAAATTTAACCGGTACCGATGTTTTAAGAAGGCGTGGCTTTTTCCCGCCGGTTGGCGACATAAGGTTTCCGTATATAGGGTCTGTGAGAGGCGCATCCATGCTGGTAGATGTGGTCGTGGATAGCACCACTGGCATATACAGCGTGTTGGATAGGAAAAGGGGGCGTATATTTACATATGATAATGATGGGAATCTTCTATATGTTTTCGGCGGCATAGGAGAGCAGGTGGGTACATTCAAAAGCCCCGCCGCTATAGAGAGATTAGGGGGTAAGATACTGGTGCTGGATTCTAAGCTGAATAACATAACGGTGTTTTCTATAACGGAATATGGTTCTCTTATAAACGAGGCTTTGTATTTGCATCATACAGGCAAGTATGAAGAGGCGTCTGATAAATGGCGGCAAGTCTTGCGTTATAATTCTAACTACGAGCTGGCTTACATAGGGCTGGGTAAATCGCTGCTCAGGCAGGATCGCTTTGCTGAAGCCATGGAATGTTTTCGATTGGGCAATAAACGCGATCTATATTCCAAGGCTTTTCAACACTATAGAAAGAAGACGGTAGAGCAGAATTTTGGCTGGATAGTCGGCGGTATAGTACTTGCAACAGCAGCCGTATGGCTTATATCGAAATACAGAGATAAGATATTTAAAAGGGGCAACAAGCTGCTGGATAGCCTTGGCTATGCATTTTATGTGATATTCCATCCATTTGATGGTTTCTGGGCTCTGAAGCATGAGAAGAGGGGCAGCTTGCCGGCTGCCGGTATAATAATTGTATTGCTTGTAGTGACTTTCGTTTTAAGAAGACAGCTTACCGGTTTTATATTTAATACCAACGATCCTAAGAGATTAAATTTGTTTATCGAAATATCCAGCGTCATGATACCATACGGTTTATGGTGCATAGCCAACTGGTGCCTTACCACTTTGATGGATGGTGAGGGTAGTTTTACAGATATTATCATAACTACTGCTTATGCCACTGTGCCTCTTATCTTAATAAATTTGTTGCTTATACCGTTTAGCCATATCATAACGGCTGAAGAGGGTGCATTTTATACGTTTTTTGCACAGCTGGCCGTATTCTGGTGCGGCTTGCTGATTGTGCTGGGCACTATGATCACGCACCAGTATACCATGAGAAAAACCATAGGCACGTCGGTACTTACCATTGTAGGCATGGGACTTATCACATTCATAGGTTTATTGGTATTTGATCTACTCCAGCAGATTATCACCTTTGTATACACGATATACAGGGAGATAGCATTTAGGCTTTAGAGGGAGGTGGGGTATATGAAGAAATGTATGGCGATGCTGCTTGTTATCCTATTTGTAGTTTTGCTTGCGGATGTGGCTTATACGGCACAGGATATGCCCGCGGTGGAAGAACATGCGGGTGATACAGGAAAGCAGCAAAATCCAATATCTTTGGGTATGGAGCTTATTGCTGAAAACCAGTTTTTGGCCATGTATTTTAATCCGGAGACCACTGAAGTGGCTATAAAAGATAAAAGCTCAGGGTATATATGGTATACCAATCCCCCTGACAGAGAACAAGATGCTATTGCCACAGGCGTTAATAAAGGCAAGCTAAGCTCTCAAATAAGTATAACCTATTATACGCCCACCGCCCAAAGGCAGCAGATGGACAATTTTAATGATAGTATAGTTCATAACCAGTTTGAGGTCTTAAAGATCAATAATGGTGTAAAGATAACTTATACCATAGGTAAGGTTCAAAAGCTGTTACTTGTTCCCCAGGCAATAAGTGCTGAAAGATTTGAACAGATATTGGATAAAGTGGCTGAGGAATCAGATAGGAGCGTGCTTGAGAGAAGGTACAGGCTTATATCGCTAGAGGAAATAAATGACCCGGGTGAAAAGCAAGACTTGTTAAACAAATATCCGATGCTGCAGGAACACGATATTTATGAATTGAGGCCAAACCTCAATGACCTTGTAATGCAACAATTGGATGAGATATTCAGGGCAACGGGTTACACCATTGAAGATTTAAATAGGGATCACGTAGAAAATAATGTGCCGCCCAAGGAAGCCAATAAAGATGTATTTATTGTGCCGCTTGAATATAAGCTTGATGGTAAAAACCTCGTCGTGTCCATAGATACCAAAGAGGTGATATACGATCCCTCATATCCGTTGACACAGATAAGGGTATTGGAGTTTTTCGGAGCGGGCAACAAAGAGGAGAACGGCTATATGCTGGTACCTGACGGTTCCGGGGCGCTTATAAACATGAACAACGGTAAAAGTGCCAGCCGGCCGTACATAGGGTATTTATACGGGCAGGACCGCGCTATAAAGCAGGAAGAGATATTTGAAAGGAGTGAACAGGTATATCTACCGGTATTCGGCATAAAAAAAGGCAGCAATGCTTTGTTCGGCATCATTGAAGAAGGCAGTGCATTTGCCAGTATCATAGCCGATGTGAGCGGCAGGATAAATTCATACAATACGGTTTGTGTGGAATTCACAACGCTTGCTAACGATACAATAGACCTGACGGCCATGGCGGGAAACAATGTCGTGATGGCGTACCAACCCAGGATGTACGAAGGCACTTTTAAAATAAGGTACAGCTTTTTGTCCGGAGATGATGCCGATTATGTGGGCATGGCTAAAAACTACAGGGAATATCTGCTAGAGCATGGCCAGCTTAAGAAGATAAAAAAAGGAGAAGGAATTCCCTTTTATCTTGAACTGGTGGGAGCCATCGACAAAATAAAGCCGGTGGCTGGAGTACCTGTAAGGGGTATTGTCCCACTTACGACGTATGAACAAGCTATTGAGATAACGAATAAAATTATAGCTGCGGGTATTTCAAATATAAAATTGAAGTATACCGGCTGGTTCAATGGCGGTATAAGGCATTCTTTGCCCAGTGATATACATTTGCAATCACAGCTTGGCGGCCAAAAAGGCTTTGAAAAGCTTATAAACTTTGTTTACCACAACGGTTTGGAGCTTTATCCGGATGTGAGTTTTGAGTATGTTTATAAGGATAAAATTTTTGATGGGTTTAGCGTGCGTTCTGATGCAGTCCGGTTTCTAGACAGGGAGGTAGCCCTTGTTTATGATTTTGATCCGGCTACCAATATGTATGACAATACTAAAGAACCTTACTATATAGTTGATCCGAGGAGTATAAGTCCGATAATTTCGTCTTTTCTGCATAAATACGATGAATTAGACATAAAAGGCGTGTCATTGAGAACCATGGGCAGCGACCTCAATTCCAATTTCTATGAAAAAAGGTTTGTAGATAGAGAGCAGGCCAAGGCTGCTATGGTGGAGCAGATGGCAAGGTTTAATGAAAAAGGGATAAGCATAATGGCTAATGGCGTAAACGATTATGCTTTGCCATATACCAGTCATATATTAAATATGCCGATGGATTCAAGTGGATACAGCATTGAAGATGAGAGCATACCGTTTTATCAAATAGTAGTTCATGGTTATGTTGCCTATGCTGGAGAGCCTATAAACCTAGCCAGTGACTATAATAGGGCCATTTTAAAAACGGCAGAAACGGCTGCTGGCATTTATTTTACATGGATATACAGCGAAAATTCTCTGGTAAAGGATTCGGATTATAATTATCTGTACTCAGTGAATTATGAAGCATGGCTAAGCAAGGCTTTGGAACTATATAAACGTATGAATGCGGCATTTGCTGATGTACAAGATAAAGTAATCGTTGATCATGAAAAGCTTGGCAAGGATGTGTATAAGGTTACTTTTGAGGGCGGAAAAAGCGTTATCGTAAATTACAGCAAGGCGCCTGTATCTATAGACGGCATTACTATAGAAGCTGAGAGTTATAAAATACTTGAGGGAGGCAATAAATGATGAAGGTTAAACCAAAACGTCGCCTTACTTTAGAGGGTAAGAAAGCCATAATCGGCTATATATTTATATCGCCGTTTCTGATAGGCCTGGCAGTGTTCTTTGTGTATCCGTTGGTGCAGTCCATTATATTCAGCTTTAATGATCTGGAGGTAACGACGACTGGCTATAAACTCAATTATGTGGGATTGGGTAATTACAGGAGAGCGTTTCTGGTGGATCCAAATTTCAGAAGGGTAGTGGTGGAAGCAGTAACCCAAATGATAACCGATGTTCCTCTCATAGTTATATTTAGCTTCTTTGCCGCTACTTTGCTCAATCAGGAATTTAAGGGTAGAGCCCTTGCCAGAGCCATATTTTTCCTGCCAGTTATTCTGACATCGGGCGTTATAATAGCCATAGAGAACAGTGATATGTTAATTAGCATGGCCAGGAGCAGTTTTGAAGAGGAAGCCACAACGGGGGCGGTCGCTTCCGTAGTGCAGGCATTGGAGTTGAGACGACTGCTTATGCAATCACGAATGGACCCACGATTTATCGGTTATATAACGGGTGCCATAGATAATATATATGAAGTGATCACAGCTTCAGGCGTTCAGATACTGGTATTTTTAGCTGGCCTACAGACAATATCGCCCTCGTTATATGAAGCGGCAATAGTAGAAGGAGCTACGGGATGGGAAAAATTCTGGAAGATCACCTTCCCGATGATCAGCCCGCTTATACTGGTGAATGTAGTTTATTCCATTATAGACTCTTTTACCAGGCCTACTAACCAGGTGATGCAGATGATCATGGATGCGGCTTTTAAAGAATCGTCATATGGTTACAGTTCAGCTATTGCATGGGTGTATTTTGTGACCGTAATGCTTATTCTGGGCGTAGCCGTAGGCATAATATCCAAGCGGGTATTCTATCAAGAATAATGATTAGGAGGTTTTACAGTATGAGTTCTGTGGCGATGGAACGGCAGCCTGCTGTAACAAGGGGAAAAGCCAGATACAGCTATTTCCCTCTATACAGACTACGGCAATTATTGTGGTCGGTGGTTAGAACTATATTGGTGATGGGGATATGCTTCGTTATACTTTATCCGCTTATAGTAAAGTTTTCAGTCTCTATAATGGACGAGATGGACCTGTACGATATGACGGTACGCTATGTGCCCAAACATTTTACGTTAAAGAATTATGAGACGGTCTGGGAATATATGAGATATCCAGAAGCTTTCATGAATTCACTGAGATTGTCGCTGTTGACCAGCATCATGCAATTGATATCGTGTACGCTCATAGGTTATGGCTTTGCGAGATTTAATTTTCCATTGAAGAATTTGTTGTTTGGTTTGGTTATAGCTATACTGGTGGTGCCGCCACAAACCATAATGATACCGCTATTTTTGCGTTTTAGGTTTTTCGATGTGTTTGGCATCATTTCTGCGCTGAGGGGCGAAACTTTGAACTTGTTAAGTACATACTGGCCGTTCGTTTTTATGTCAGCTACTGGCATGGGTTTAAAAAATGGGTTGTATATATACATAATGCGCCAACATTTCAGAGGTGCACCTAAAGATCTAGAAGAGGCCGCGTATATAGATGGTGCGGGACCGTTTAAGACATTTTACCGGATCATGCTCCCGGGTGCCATACCTATGATGGTTACCGTGTTCTTGTTTTCTTTTGTGTGGCAGTGGACCGATACTTTTTATTCATCACTGTTTTTGCAGAAACTGTGGGTTTTGCCGACCGCACTCAGCTCGTTGGTACCAAATGTATCCAAGAGCTATTCTGCAGAGCAATTAGGTATGATGGTGTATCTTAGCCCTGCTTATGCATCTATGCTCAATAATACCGGTAGCATACTGGTTGTAATACCGCTTGCCGTAATATACATCTTTGCTCAACGTTACTTTGTTGAAAGCATAGAGCGTTCAGGGTTGACAGGTATGTGATCCCCATAGCTTTGGTTTTGCTGTTTGATAGGGGGTGATATGGGTATGTGAGACAGTTTTTATCTTAAATTTTGCCACTGTTGTAGTATAACTTTTAAGGGGGAGCGTAAAAATGTTAAAGAAAATTGCCTTATTGCTAAGCATTGTAATGTTACTCTTGGCTGTTATGGCAGGCTGTGGCGGTGGGAATCAGCCGGCTGTAGACGATACAGGTGATCAAAAAGAGCAGCCTGCCGAAGGCGAGAAGTCTGATGGTGAAGAAGCCGAAGGTGAAAAAGCCGATGACGAAGCACCTCCACCGGATTTTGGCGGCAGGACCATAAGGTACACCGCATGGTAGAATCTTGAACCGCAACCTGGTTCCTCGGCAGCAGCTGACAGGCAGATAGCCAGGAGAACGGAACTGGAGAAGAAGTACAACTGCAAAGTAGAGTATGTCAATATACCTTGGGATCAGTATCTGCAGCAGTTTATAACCGCCGCAATGGCGGGTGATTCTATAGGTGAATTGGTCACGCTGGATAGCAGATGGTTTTATCCCACTGCAGTAGCCAATGGATTCCTTTGTGATCTCAACGAATTTGCCAAACAAGGTATATTTGATTTCACAGAGCCTAAATGGAACCAAGATTTTCTGAAGTGGTGTACCTTTGATGGCAAAATATATGGTTATGCTATAGGTAAGACATACCCGAGAAGCGTGCTGTTTTGGAATAAATCGCTGTTTGAGAGAGAAGGATTGCCCGACCTGTACGAATTGTTCTTCAACGGTGAATGGACCTGGGAAAAGATGCTGGAGATCGCTAAAAAAGCCACTAAGGATAAAGATGGCGATGGCAAGATTGACCAATGGGGTCTGTCCGGTATAGACCTGGGAGCTGCCTTCGTATTCTCAAATAATGCTCAATTTGTCGATGTATCCGATCCATACCATCCAAAATTTGTTCTGGATTCGCCTAATGCTTTGGAGGCATTGCAGACATGGCAAGATTTTGTACAGAAACACAAGGTGGTAGAAGTAAATCCTGAAGGAGCACCCTGGGATTATCCGAGGCAGAGCTTTGCCAACGGCAACGTAGCCATGCTGTATACCCAGTGGTGGATGGTGGATGATATAAAGAATAGCATGAAAGATGAGATGGTATTGTGTTATTCCCCAAAGGTCCCAAGGCTACTGACTATGTGTCGCAGTATTCAGGTTTTACCATCGATGTTATACCGTCAACGGTCAAAAATCCTGAACAAGTGGCCATATTCCAGAATGAAATGACTGAGCCTTATCCGGATGAGGATCCAGAAGAGTGGAAGGATTATTATATTGAGAGATTGTACGATACTAAATCAGTAGAAGTTATAGAGATGTTAATAAATAAAGGACTCAGCAAGGTAGATTGGTTTGCTTCATTTGATGACGTTTTGCAGATGTCCTATACATTTATGGCGGAGATACAAAACGGCAGCAAAACGCCTCAAGTGGCTATAAGCGAGGTAGCACAGCAGGCCCAGACATTGTTGGACAACGCTCTTAAGAAGAACCCTGAGGAGCTCATAAAAACCGAAGAGTCAGCAGAATAAGCTAAAGAGGTCTTCTGCTCGTGTGGGCAGAAGACCTCTCTACAAGTTAAACAATTTTATATTGATTTTTATGACAACTTATAGTAAAAAAATAAAAAAGGGGTGTATTCGCCATGAAACGTGGTATGAATATAGGTGATGCCCTCGAAGCACCTATTGAAGGCGAATGGGGCGTTACTATAAAAGATGAGTATTTTAAAATAATAAAGGATGCAGGCTTTGATACGGTGAGAATACCAATTAAATGGTCGGCACATGCCGCGGCTCAGCCGCCGTACACTATCGATCAGGAATTTTTTCACAGGGTAGATCATGTAGTTGAACAATCCCTTAAACAAAAACTGTATACAATAATAAATATACACCACTTTGATGAACTGATAAAAGAACCGGTGGGACAAAAAGAGCGTTTTTTAAGTATCTGGAACCAGATAGCCGAACATTATAAAGCATATCCAAACGCGCTTTATTTTGAAGTTTTAAACGAGCCCAACGGGGTTTTGGATCAATATTGGAATGATTACCTGGCCGAGGCCATACAGGTTATAAGGAAGAGCAACCCTGACAGGGTGATTATAGCAGGCCCGGGGAATTGGAACAATATAAGTGCACTGGAAAATCTCAAACTGCCTGAAGAGGATAGAAATATAATCGTTACATTTCACTATTACACCCCATTTTGGTTTACCCACCAAGGAGCAGGGTGGGTGAATCCATCGCCACCTGTCGGTAAAAAATGGGAGGGTTTTAACGAGCAGAAGCAGTTTATAGAAGATGAGCTTGATAAAGCGGTTAACTGGGCAAAGAAACATGGAAGGCAGCTCTTTATGGGTGAGTTTGGAGCGTACAGCAAAGCTGATATGGAATCAAGGGTCAGATGGACTTCTTTTGTAGCGAGAGCAGCAGAAGAGCGTGGCATAGCCTGGGCATACTGGGAGTTTTGTTCAGGGTTTGGTGCGTATGATCCGATATCGGGTCAATGGAAAGAACCACTGCTGCGCGCATTGATACCTTGTTGAATGGGGGCCGAGGGATGTATAAAAAACTGCTTAGCTTTTTTATCGCTGTGGCTGTGTCGATTGCTCTCATGCTGACGGCATGTAATAAGGTGGATGAAGCCAAATTGCCCACGCAGGGAAATGCAAACGAGGTTGGCGATGATAAGGAAAGTGAAGCTGGTGACGGTAAGGAGAGTGAGGCTGAGATGATATTGGTGAATCAAATAGGTTATGGTATAGATGATCCCAAAATGGCCGTATTTGTAGGAGAGGTTGATAGCTTTGATGTCATAGACAAAGCCAGCGGTAAGACTGTATTTACCGGCCAGGCTACTGGTCTGAAAAGAGATGTATCTTCGGGGGATACGGTTTGCTATGGTGATTTTTCAGGGCTTAGGCAACCCGGTATATACTATATTTCAGTGGGTAAAGGCCTCAAGTCGCCGGAATTTACAATAGCCGAAAAGCCATACAAGGATGTCAAAAATGCTTTGCTTAAAGCCTTTTATTATCAGCGGTGTGGTATGGCGTTGGAAGGTAAATATGCTGGCGTATGGCAGCATGATAAGTGCCACGCTGAAGACGGATACATATACGACGACCAAAATCAACATATTGATACCACAGGGGGATGGCATGATGCTGGTGATTATGGTAAATATGTTGTACCGGCAGCCAAAGCCGTTGCCGACCTTATGCTGGCATACCAGCTTTTCCCAGAAGCATTTAAAGAGCAGATAAATATTCCCGAAAGCGGTAACGGTATACCGGATATACTTAATGAAATCAGGTATGAGCTCGAATGGATGCTAAAGATGCAGGACCCCAAAAGCTATGGAGTCTACCATAAAATAGCCACATTGAACTTTCCTGGCTTTATAATGCCGGAGGTTGATAAAGATAGAAGATATATAAACCATATTTCGGCTACGGCTACTGCTGACTTTGCTGCTGCAATGGCTATGGGATACAGGGTTTATAAATCAATAGATAAGGAATTTGCTGAAAAAATGCTAAAAGCTGCGCAAAACGCATGGCAGTGGCTCGAGGCTAATCCGGATGTACCGGGATTTAAGAACCCGCCGGGAGTAAATTCCGGAGAATATGGCGATTCCAATGACCGCGATGAAAGGTTTTGGGCAGCAGTAGAGCTGTACTGTGCCACCGGTGAACAAAAATATCATGATTATATAAAAGCGTCATATAGTGATCCATCGTTTTCAAAAGCCAGTTTTGGCTGGGCTACTGTGGGTGGTTACGGTACCGTTTCTTATCTTATGATGGGTCAAGATAAAGTAGACAGCACTGTTTATGATTACCTAAGATCTCAATTTATAAAAGAAGCCGATAGATTGGTGGATATATGGTCAAATGACGGATATAAAGTGGTATTAAGACCTGATGAGTATTACTGGGGAAGCAATGGAGAGGTTATGAACAGGGCTATGCATCTTATATTAGCCAATGCTATAGCCTCAAATGCTGAGTATATAAATGCAGCCCGTGACCAATTCCACTATATATTGGGGCGTAATGCTTTGAACCAATGCTATGTGACTGGTTTCGGGTCCAATCCCATAATGCACCCGCATCATAGGCCCTCGGCAGCTGACGGTATAGAACAGCCGGTACCCGGTATGCTGTCGGGTGGCCCAAACAGCAGGAGGCAAGATCCTACGGCGCAGGAGAAAATACCGGTTGGTACACCGCCGGCAAAGGCTTTCATTGATGATGCAGGCAGCTATTCTACCAATGAAATTGCTATATATTGGAACTCTCCAGCTGTCTTTGTAGCTGCTTATTTTGATAAATAGGTATGAAAGCCCCACTGTTTCGATCGAGACGGTGTCTGCTCCTGAAGCGGGGTGTTCTTCCTAATTTGAGGTGTTGAACATGATAAAGCATATTACTGCCATCTCCATAGCTTTAATTCTGCTGCTTACAGGGTGTGTCAGTGGATCTGATAAAAATACTGGTCAGGCTGAGACAATAGGTGAAGAGGGAGGTCAAGAATATGATACAAGATATACCATCTTTAAAGGAGGTCTATAGAGATTATTTTCCTATAGGCGCAGCTGTAAGTGCTGATGCAGTATCAAAAAGCCCTGATAAAGAGCTTATAGCTAAACATTTTAATGTGCTTACACCCGAGAATGCGATGAAATTCCAGCCTATACATCCTGAGGACGGCGTATATAATTTCGAACACGCAGATAGGATTGTAGAGTTTGCACAGCAAAACGGTATGAGGGTGGTTGGGCATACCCTTATTTGGCATCAGCAGACGCCGGAGTGGGTATTCAAGGATGCTAATGGAAACCTTGTAAGCAGGGAAGTGCTCTTAGAGAGGATGGAGGAGCATATAAAGACGGTGGTTGGACATTATAGGGGTAAGGTATATGGTTGGGATGTGGTAAACGAGGCCATAGCTGACTCGCCTCCTTATGATTTACGGGATACCATGTGGAGAAGGATCATAGGAGATGATTATATCGAATGGGCTTTTAAGTTTGCCCACGAAGCCGATCCCGAAGCCGAACTGTATTATAATGATTACAACACGGAAACGCCCGGTAAAAGGGAGGCTATATACAACCTTGTAAAAGGGCTTAAAGAAAAAGGTATTCGCATAGATGCTGTGGGCATGCAGTCGCATATAAACATCTATTATCCTTCCATACAGGAAGTCGAGAACTCTATAAAGAAATTTAGTTCACTTGGAATAAAGGTAAACATAAGCGAACTGGATATGGATCTGTATAAATGGGGTGACAGGGAGGATAGATACAGAGGTGGCGTGTCGGATGATATATTGCAATTGCAGGCTGATCGGTATGGCGAGCTATTCGGGTTATACAGGCGCTATAAAGATGTTATAGGCCGTGTTACTTTTTGGGGATATTATGATGGCGGATCGTGGCTGAATAACTTCCCGGTTAAGGGTCGAACCAATTACCCGTTGCTCTTTGATAGACAGTTTAAGCCCAAGCCTGCTTTTTGGAGCGTAGTAAACTTTGATTTGTAAACTTTTAAAGGCTCTCATCTAAACTGATGAGAGCCTTTAAAAGTTTTATGTCAAATTGCTGCGCTTTTATGGTAGAATATTTATATGTATAATGTATGCACTTGGTTTATTGAGATAAAGTATATAGGGATACTGAGAGAACAAAGGGTTAATATAAAAAATGAGGTAGGTAGAAGTATGAGAACAGTACAAGCTGTGTTCGCTGCAATGCTTGTTGTAATTTTAGCTATCAACCTGGTAGCTATTGGGCTTAGCATTGCGTTTAGCATCACTTTTTTGCGCGTGAAATTTTACGACGAGGTCTTCCAAAAAACTCAATTTTACGGCCAAATCAGGCAGTGGCTTTTTAATAGAGTGAACACAGAGTTGCCCAATGGCCATGAAGCGCTTCCTTACCTTGAAAAGGCCATGACGGAAGATTGGTTGAGGGATGAAGTATTGTTCTTGGGCGGACATCTGTTTAGGTTTTTAAAAGGCAAAAGCGATCAGCTACCCGTTATACCGCTGTACAAATTGTTTGATCGTTTGGATGATTACATGAGCCAAGCCCAGCTTGAAAATAGGGATAAGATGATCAATTACTGGTTTGGTCCAATACCCGAACGTGTACGCTTCCAGGATATTTTATCAGTGGAGTTTTTCTGGGTCATTCGTCAATTTGTAAGGGTTTTTAAATGGCTATCGTGGGGGACCGTTGCCATATTTTTGGCCCTGGCCGGGATTTTGGTTGCGGTTGTAAAGGGAATAAAACAATCATTGATTTGGATAGGTGCCTCAATGGCGTCAGCTGGGGGAGTGATGTTGGAACTATCGCTGGCCACAAAGTGGATGTTGTTAAGCAATGGCATGATACCGCAATGGGCGTCAAGCCTTGCATTGCTCAAGTTTCCGTCCCATGCTATCGAATTGCTGCTGAGGACCTTTGTGGAGCATTTCCTGCTGAGGATCAATTTGATAGCCTTATTGCTGTTGCTCGCCGGAGCCGTCCTTATAACCTTCTGTAATTTTGATAGGGAATTGACCGTTATAAAATAAATTTAAATTTTTTATTTATTTTTAGAAGGAATAAAGGGTGTGTGATATCGAATATATATTTTATGCAAACGATTGTACAAACCTTTGCAAAGAGGGAGGTCAACTATAGTGGGAATACATGAAAGATTTCAACTGAAAAGCGTGGAGGACCTGTCTGACAAGATAAGGGCGCCGGGGATACATATGCCTGTATCCGCCGATATTGATGCGCTGCGACAACCTGTTAAGATAGGGGACAGGGTCATTTCCAACTCCATGGCTGTGCAGCCGATGGAAGGCTGTGACGGCACACCATCTGGAGAGCCGGATGAGCTGACTTTCCGGCGCTATCGCAGATTTGCATCAGGGGGAGCTGGGCTCATATGGATCGAGGCAACTGCCGTTGTACACGAGGGAAGGGCCAATCCGCGACAGCTGTATCTATGCCGCCAGAACAAAGATGGATTTGCACGGCTCCTTGATACCATAATGGAGGCTGCCAAATCCCAATTTGGACCTAACCACCGTCCTTATACCGTTATCCAGCTTACACATTCCGGCCGATACAGCAAGCCGGAGGGTAAACCCGCTCCCATAATCGCTGCGAGAAACCCATATCTCGACGGCAATCTTCCTGACGACTATCCTGTGATTTCGGATGAGCAACTGGAGGAGCTGGAGGACAAGTTCGTTGAAGCGGCTGAGCTGGCTAGCCAAATAGGCTTTGATGCCGTGGATATCAAGAGCTGTCACAGGTATTTGAACTCGGAGCTTTTATCGGCATTTACCAGAGAAGGCAATTACGGAGGAAGCTTTGAGAACCGAACCCGTTTCCTCATAAATATAGTCGACAAGATCAAACAGCGCCTTGGCGATGCCATCGATATTACTCTCAGGCTCAATGTCTATGATGCTATACCCTATCCCTATGGCTGGGGAGTGGATAAAGAAGACCACAGGAAGCCTGACCTGACTGAGCCCATACGGCTTGTTAAAATCCTACGGGACAAAGGCGTCAAGATGGTCAACGTAACCTGTGGCAATCCATACTATAATCCCCACATCAACAGGCCTTATGACAGTGGCCCCTATATCCCACCAGAACATCCGCTTGAGGGCGTGGCCAGGATGCTCGGGGTTGCAAAGATGATCCAAGACAGCGTACCTGATATAGTCGTGCTATCGTCGGGGCTCAGCTGGCTTCGCCATCTATCGCCCTACGCAGCTGCCGGTGGCGTTAAAGAAGGATGGTTCAAAATAGCCGGGTTTGGCCGAATGGCCTTTGCTTATCCTGACTTTGCGAAGGATATCCTTGAGAAGGGGGCATTGGACGCGAGAAAGTGTTGCATTGCCTGCGGGAAGTGCTCGGAGATAATGAGGGATGGCGGCAGAGCCGGCTGTGTCATAAGGGATGCCGAAATTTACGCTCCTATATATAAAGCTGGAAGGGAAGGTAAGCCGCCTATACAGAGCAACAGGTTGGCCGAACATGTGTAAAATTCATATATAGGAGGGTGTGATGTTGTATGAAGCGTTTTAAATGCGATGTGCTGGTTGTAGGCGGGGGAGGAGCGGCGCTCAGGGCTGCAATTGCAGCCAGGGAGCTTGACCCCGAGTGCGGGGTGATCCTGGTTACAAAAGGCAAGCTGGGTACCACGGGTACTACTGCCAATTCGTGTTCGGACAGAATGGCATTCCATGCTACACTGCCCCATACCGAACCGGGGGGAGAAGATGCATGGAGGTATCATGCAGACGATATCTACAGGCTGGGCGGCAGGGTATCCGATTATGACCTGGCGGTTATACTGGCCAAAAAGTCCTGTGAGGCCTTTGAATATTTGGATTCCCTTGGCGTACCGTTTGTCAAAAAGGATGGCAAAGCCCACCAATTTGTCACCGATGGTTCAAAATACGCCAGGGCCTGTTATACCGGGCCTAAAACGGCCATCCATATTGAAGAGGCTCTGGTCAGAAGGGCCAGGGAACTGGACCTTGAAGTTGTTGAAAACAGCATGATAGTGAGCCTCCTGGTGGAGGATGACGAAATAGTAGGTGCTATTGGGGTTGACGAGGCGGATGATATACTCATCTTTGACACGCCGGCAGTTGTGCTGGGCACCGGCGGCGGGGGAGAGGTTTTTGAACACAACGTGTATCCGCCCGGTGCAACAGGTGACGGATATGCCCTGGCGCTGCGGGCCGGTGCATCTTTGGTAAACATGGAGTTCATACAAATTGGTTTGTCGTCTGTAAAGACCAAGCTGGCGTGTTCAGGAAGCCTCATGAGGGCAGTACCGCGTTTTGTAAACGACCGGGGGGAAGAGTTTTTGATCAAGTATTTCCCCGAGGGCACCACATGGATGGAGGTACACAACGTCGTATTTGAGAAGGGCGCCAGCTGGCCTGTATCCTGTGAGCATGCCTCCAGCCAGATAGACATCGCCGTATTTAAGGAGATAATGAAGGGTAGGCGTGTATATCTTGACTTCTCCAGAAATCCAGAGGGATTTCAGTTTGACCAGCTGAAAACCGAAAATCGGCAGCGGTATGCACAAGAGATCAACAATACTATGCCCGATGATCAGCGGGAAATCAGTCCATTGGCGCGCCTTAAGGAGATCAATCCCGCCTCTATACAGTGGCTCAAGGACAACGGGATTGACCTTGAACAAGGTGAAATGATAGAGATAGTGCCGGCTGCACAGCATTTCCAGGGCGGCGTCAAGATAAGGGAAAAGGGCAATACCGAGGTGAGGGGCTTGTTTGCTGCCGGCGAATGTGCAGGGGGACAGCATGGTGCCAACCGGCCTGGTGGCAATGCTCTTCTGGACTGTCAGGTGTTTGGCAAGATCGCCGGTGAAGAGGCGGTACGCTACGCAAAATCGGTTTTGCCGGATAAAAAGGCGATCACAGATAAGATGTGCGAGGGGCTACAAAAGGAAGGGCTTATCCTTGTGTACAATGGCGCGGCTGGTGCTGTCAAGGCGGATGAGGGCGCCGGAAGAAGCATCTATGCCTCTGAGCTAAAACAGGAGATTCAAAAGTTGATGGCACGCTATGTCTCGATAGTTCGCACGTATGAGGGACTTTCCAGGGCATGGCAGCGATTGGAGGAACTGGAGCAGTATGAGGTGAAGCGCGGGAACCTTGGCCTTATAGAATACTACGAGTGCCTCAACCTTTTGCTGGTGGCCAAGGCCATGGTTTTGGTCTGTATGCAGCGCCGCGAGAGCAGGGGCCCGCATCTCTTCTTCGAATCAGAGGATGACTTGAGGCCTCTCCCGGGCAATCCCGATTATGAGAAATATTTTGTTATAAGATACAAAGGTAATGAGCTTGTGGCCGAGGCTCAGGACCCTGTAAGACCAGATGATAACGGGAGGTAAGTGCATTTGGCGACGATAAAGGATGTGGCAAAAAGAGCGGGCGTGTCGCCCAGCACCGTTTCGCGGGCATTGAGCGGGAAAGTGCCGGTTGATAAAGAGACGCGGGAAAGGGTCATGGAGGCCGTACGCGCCCTTAACTATAAGCCCAACATCCTTGCAAAAGGATTAAAGGAGGGCAGAACCAACACTATAGGCCTTATGGTGCCCAATATATGCAATCCTGTGTTCCCTGCGGTGGCACGGGGTGTGGAGGACGTGGCCAGGGAACACGGTTTTACCGTCATATTGTGCAATACCGATGAAAACATTGAGGCCGAGAAGGACTATGTCGAGAAACTGCAAAAGCGGTGGGTGGACGGCTTCATATTTGCCACGGCCAGGGAAGAAAGCCAACACATATTCGAGCTTAAAGAGAAGGGTTTCCCAGTGGTGCTGGTAGTGCGGCATATGGGCCAAGCGGTGGATGCCGTGGTAATAGATAATTATAAATCATCCTTTGAGGCCGTTAAATACCTGATCAATACAGGGCACAGGAGGATATGCATAATAAACGGCGATACCAGCTTGACGCTGTACAAGGAGCGCTTCGAAGGTTACAAGCATGCCCTTCAAGCTGCTGGATTGCCCATTATGCCAGAGCTGGTGCTGGATGTGGCTGGTCGAGATGATAACGGCTATGGAGCTGTTACGGCCATGTTAAAGAAGGGAATACTGCCCGATGCCGTGTTTGCCACCAGCGACCCCAGGGCAATTGGCGCCATAAGGGCTATCAAGGACTGCGGCCTGAGCGTACCTGGTGATGTGTCGGTGGTGGGATTTGACGACCTGGATATAAGCGCTTTTTTGGATCCGCCCCTTACCACGGTTTCTCAGCCGCTGTATGAAATGGGAGCCAGGGCGGCACGCAGGCTTATCGATATGATCAACGGAGAAAAATCTGGGCAGCCAAAAGTTGAACTTGTAGAGGCCAATTTGGTGATAAGGAAATCGGTCAAAGTGCGGGAGCATTGATAAAATTATATTTTTAATCAAGAAAGGGATGGTGTACATGAAGAGCAAGGCCATGGTTTTAACGGCGTTTAACCAGCCGCTTGAGCTTCAGGAGTTTACCGTATCAGCCCTTGAGGAAGGGCAAGTGCTGGTTAAGCTCAAAGCTGCTGGCGTATGCGGCTCCGATGTGCACATGTGGAAGGGCGAGGACCCCAGAACCCCCCTTCCCATTATCCTGGGCCATGAAGGGGTAGGTATAGTCGCCGAATTTAAGGGAGAAAAGCGCACTGTTGATGGCCTTCCGTTAAAGGAAGGGGACTTCATCTTATGGAACAGAGGTATCAGCTGTAACCAGTGTTTCGCCTGCAAGGTCTTGAGGGAGCCATCGCTGTGCCAGCAAAGGAAGGTGTACGGCATCAATATGTCGTGCAGCCTACCGCCATATTTAAACGGTTGCTATTCCGAGTATATTGTGCTCAACCGCGATACCGATATATTCAAGATTACCCAAGACGTAGATCCCGCAGTGGTAGTTTCGGCTTCCTGTTCGGGTGCCACTGTTGCCCACGCGTTTGATATGATCGAGCATGCGGTGGGCGATACGGTGGTGGTACAGGGCCCCGGCCCGCTAGGGATATATGCAGTGGCCTTTGCCAGGAAGCTTGGCGCTTCAAAGGTTGTCGTGATAGGCGGTTCATCCTCACGCCTTAACATATGCAAAGAGATGGGGGCCATTACCCTTGATCGCCATGCTACTACGGTAGAGCAGAGAAGGGAGTTCATCATGGATATAACCGGTGGACGGGGAGCTGATGTTGTCGTTGAAGCCGTGGGCTCTCAAGGTGTGGTGGAAGAGGGCATAAAGCTTTTGAGAAGCGGCGGCACTTACCTTTCAACCGGTTTTGCGCAGCCCGCTGGCCTGGAACAGATTGATTTCTATTATGATGTTGTGAGGAAGAACATCAGGATTCAGGGGGTATGGGTCAGCGATACCAGGCATACTTGGCAGGCCCTCAACCTGGTGCTCGAAAATTCTGAGGCCTTCAGAAAGATGATCACCCACAGGTTTAAGCTGACGGAGGCCAACGAGGCTCTAAGTGCCATGGCCACCAGACAGGCTTTAAAAGCGGTGCTTGAGATGTAGCAATATTTCTCAATTCCAACCTTTGCATGTATTCAGGTGTAGAAAATCGTCAATAATTATTTATAGAAAAAAAACCGGCAATACTTACATGCAAAGGGGAATCGAGATGCCAAATTTAGAAGAGCTGAAACAACAGGCCAAAGAGATCGCCAAAAGCCACAAAGTCAAAAAAGGTGCGACATTGTCCCGTAATGTATTTCCGAAAATTGATGACGATATCGAGGTATTGCTTAAGGCCTATAAGATCACAAACGAAGTGGTGAAGAACAAAGGGTATATAGTTCCTGCCGCCGAATGGCTGCTGGACAATTTCTACATGATCGAGGAACACATAAAGGATATTAAGCACAGCTTGAGTCAGGACTATTATCGTGAACTTCCCGTGCTGGAAACCGGAAAATTTAAGGGATTACCCAGGGTGTATGCGCTGGTTGAGGAGATGCTTTCCTATACCGATGCCAGTTTGAACGATGATGACCTCAAGGCGTTCATAAGCGGATACCAGTCGGTCACTCCTCTTACCAGCCGTGAACTCTGGGTAATCCCGACCATGATACGCATTGCATTGATAAAGAAAATCCGCGATATATCTGTACATATAGTGGAATCGCAAAATTTAAAAAGGGAAGCCGAAAAGTGGGCTGAGCGGTTGTTGGCAGCAATTGAAGGTACCGAGGAGGACATACAGCGGGCCATTTCCGAGCATGACAGCCAAATCGGTACCATGGTGCCGGCCTATGCAGAAAGGTTGCTCAAGCGTTTAAGGGAACAGGGCAGCGAAGCTGCCTCCATCATCAGATGGATAGATGGCAAGCTGGCGCTTCAAGGTACCAATGCAGAGGAAATCATACAGCAGGAGCACCAGCAACAGGCGGCATACAAGGTATCAATAGGGAATGCCATTACCACCCTGCGCTTTTTAGCGGGGATTAAATGGGAAGAGCTTTTTGAGGAATTGAGTATAGTAGAGCAGACGCTGCGCCAGGACCCTGAGGGAGTTTATGGGAAGATGGAGTTTGCTTCCAGAGATTTTTACCGCCGTCAGGTGGAGGAGCTGGCCAAAGAGGCCGATGTCAGCGAGTGGGAAGTGGCGCAGGCGGCTGTTGAATGTGCCTGTGAATTTGGAAACAACCCGCATGCTGAGGCGCGGCACAGGCATGTGGGATACTACCTTATTGGTAAGGGCAGGAAACAGCTTGAGGCCAGGCTTAACATCAAGAAAAGCTTTGTCAAAAAGCTGAAGCAGGGAGTAGCCGATCATCCCTACGGCTTTTACTTCGGCTCAATCTCGTTGCTTACAGCAGTGTTGTTTGCGCTGTTCTATTTTATTCTATTCAGGTATGGCGACGTAACGGGTTTTTGGGATTTGCTGGTAGCCATGCTGGTGGCTGCCATTCCAATCTTCAGCTTATCGATCGGCATAGTTCACTGGGCTGTTACCCGAATGCTGCCGCCATGCCATCTGCCAAAATTGGAGTTTAAGGATGGCATACCGCCGGAGTACCGCACCCTGGTGATAATCCCTACCCTGTTGTCTAGCGAGAAGAGGGTCAAGGAACTGGCAGAGCAGATGGAGGTCTTCTACCTTGCCAACCACGAAAAAAACCTTCATTTTGCTCTGGTGGGCGATTTTAAAGATTCTCCCAATCAAACGGAACCCCAGGATGAAAAGATAGTTGAGACGGCCATAAAGGCCATCGAAGAGTTGAATGCCCGCTACAGCGACGAGAGAAAGGACATATTTTTCTATTTCCATCGTTACAGACAATGGAATCCGGCTCAAAAGACCTGGATGGGCTGGGAGCGCAAAAGAGGCGCTATTATAGAGCTTAACCGCCTCTTAAAGGGTAGAGACGATACCAGCTATTACATAAAGGTGGGAGACCTTTCGGCATTAAAATCCGTCAAGTATATCATCACGCTAGATGCTGATACCCAGCTGCCCAGGGATGCCGCAAAACGCCTGGTGGGCACCATGGCGCATCCACTTAACCGCCCCCGATTGAATCCATTTATACCTAGGGTAGAAGAAGGCCACGGGCTACTCCAGCCCAGGATAGGGGTGGCTGTGGATAGCGCCAGCCGCTCCTTTTTTGCTTTAATATTCTCGGGGCAAACCGGTATTGACCCCTATACCACGGCGGTTTCGGATGTGTACCAGGACCTCTTTGGCGAGGGAATATTCACGGGCAAGGGAATCTACGACCTGGATGCCTTTTACAACGTATTGGATCAGGCCATTCCCGAAAACGCCGTCCTAAGCCACGATTTGCTTGAAGGCTCTTATTTAAGAGCCGGATTGGTGACCGATATAGAATTGATAGACGGATATCCATCCCATTACGTAGCTTATGCCATGAGGCTGCATCGCTGGGTTCGTGGCGATTGGCAGCTCATTCCGTGGCTGTTCTCCCGCGTAAAAGACGCAAGAGCAAATATGGCGATAAATCCCCTTAATGCTATATCTAAATGGAAAATACTGGATAATATGAGGCGCAGCCTGCTGCAGCCCGCCATATTCCTCACCCTGATGCTGGGCATGACGGTGTTACCGGGGCCGGTATGGTTGTGGGTAAGCCTTGGGGTACTTACGCTGGCTTTTCCGCTGGTGATGGACGTCATAAGCAACTTTTTGTCAGGGGGCGATGGGGCTGGTTCGTCGACAAAGCTGGCCGATGCGCTGTTTGGCGCCAGGAGCCTGACATGGCAGATTGCCTTGTCGTTTGTATTTCTGGCGCATCAAGCCTATCTCATGGCGGATGCCATAGTGCGTACCCTCATAAGGGTAGCCTTTACCCACAGGAATATGCTGGAGTGGGTGACGGCGGCAGACGCCGAGCGAAGCTTTAAGGGGCAGCTTTCCGACTTTTGGAGGAAGATGTGGCCTGGGATAGCGGTTGCAGCTTTCTTCCTCGGCTGGGTTGCCTTTTTTAACCCTGCGCTATGGGCTGGAGCTACGGCTTTGTCGATATTATGGGGGTTGTCCCCGTGGATAGCCTATCGTATAAGTCGGCTGAAACAAAAGAAGGTTCCCAATCTCTCGCAGGAACAGATTTTGAAGCTGAGGCTTATTGCCAGAAAGACATGGCGATTCTTTGAGGATTTCGTTGGGCCGGAGGATAACTGGTTGCCGCCCGACAATTACCAGGAAGACCCACCTGTTGGCGTTGCGCACAGAACATCGCCCACCAACATCGGTTTATACCTCATGTCCATTCTGGCGGCGCGCGATCTGGGCTATATAGGCACTTTGGAGGCTATCGAGAGGCTTGAACGTACCATTTCAACCATCGAGAGGATGGAAAAGGCTGAAGGCCATCTGTATAACTGGTACAACACCAAAACTTTAGAACCGCTTAAACCCCGTATCATATCATCGGTTGATAGCGGCAATCTGGTGGGCTACCTTATTGTCATCAAACAGGGCCTTGAAGACTTTTTAAGAAAACCGCTTGTAGGTAAGGAGATGTTGGAAGGCCTAAGAGATACGCTTATGCTCTACCAGCATAAAGGAAATGAATTACTTGATAAGGCACTGGCAGAAAACGGGGTTACGCTTACCGGCTGGAGGGCCCTGCTTGATGATATGAAGCATGAGAAGGGCAGCATTAATAGATATATTGGTTTTTATCTGCAGGAGCTGGATTGCCTTGTGCCATGGGTATCAATGCTATGCAGCGTTCCTAAAGAGCTGAAGGACGAGCAAGGGGGATATGCTGAGACTGCCCAAAAATTCAGCTACCTGATAAGGCAGCTCGATGGCGAATTTTCGGTGAAATGGCTGCTGGATAACTATTCCCTAGTTTTGGATATTCTATCAGAAGCCATGCAGTCTCTATATGAAGAAGGACATACAGATGAAAAAGCTCGAAAGCTCATGAACTGGCTTAAGGATTTTGAGCTGGCCCTGGCCAAGTCACATGCTGCTGCCAAGGATTTAGCACAGCGCTGCAGTCGATTAAGCTGCAGAATTGACCAGTTGGTCCGCAATACCAACTTCCGAGTGGTATATGATTCTAACCTAGAGCTGTTCTCTGTGGGGTACGATGTGGAAAAGGGCAAGCTCATAAAGAGCTATTATGACCTTCTGGCGTCCGAGGCTAGGCAGGCCAGCTTTATAGCCATAGCAAAGGGTGACGTGCCGCAAAAACACTGGTTCCGTTTGGGCAGGCCTTTAACTATGGTAGGGGATTACAAGGTTCTGCTGTCTTGGAGCGGTACCATGTTTGAGTACATGATGCCACTTTTGATAATGAAAAACTACGATTACACCCTATTGGATGAGACGTATACAGCAGCGGTGGAGGCTCAGATTCAATATGGAGAGCAGCGCCATATACCGTGGGGAGTATCGGAATCGGCCTTTTATGCCTTTGACCTGCATCTCAATTACCAGTATAAGGCCTTTGGTGTACCCAAACTGGGGCTAAAACGGGGGCTCATAAATGACATAGTCATTGCCCCCTATGCCACCCTTTTGGCCTTGCCGGTAAACCCCGTCGCAGCAGTAAAAAACATTGAGGCCCTCATGGCGGAGGGGGCAGATGGTACTTATGGATTATACGAGGCCATTGACTATACTCCCGAACGCCTGCCACAAAAAAAGAGGAACATGGTGGTAAAGTGCTTTATGGCCCATCACCAGGGGATGGCATTGTTAGCCCTCAATAATTTCTTGAATGATAACATAATGCAGGAGAGATTTCATGCTTCCCCCATGGTGCGGGCTACCGAACTGCTGCTGCAGGAGCGCATACCCGAAAAGGAGATATTCTTAAAAGACCGCAGCGAAAAGCCTTTGGATGTGGAGGCAGAAAAGGTAAAATATCACGAGATCAGGCCCAGAAGGCGCTTTTCGGTACATACCACCGAAATACCCGAGGTACATCTTTTGTCCAACGGTGCCTATTCGGTGATGATTACTGCTGCTGGTAGCGGGTTCAGCCAGATGCAGGGGATGGCGGTTAACCGCTGGAGCGAAGATTTTACCCTGGAAGGGCACGGCATGTTTTTCTACATAAAGAATTTAAACTCAAACGAGTTTTGGTCGGCTACCTATAATCCCACCAGGGCCATACCTGATGAATACCGTGTGGTGTTTGAACCGGATCACGCTGTATTCTTAAGAAAGGATGGCAACATCGAAACCCTTACCGAGGTGGCGGTATCCACCGAGCACAATGCCGAGATAAGGAGGATAAGCCTTACCAACCATAGCCAGCACGGACGCGTGGTGGAGGTTACCAGCTATTTTGAGCCCGTGCTGTCATCGCTGGCCGATGATATGGCGCATCGGGCATTCAACAACCTCTTTGTTGAAACCGAATACGTACCCGAGTACAATGCCCTTTTGGCCAGGAGAAGGCCGCGAAAGCCCAATCAAAAGTCGGTATGGTTGGTTCATACCTTTGCGCTAGAAGGCGAAGCCATAGGTCAGCCGCAATATGAAACCGACAGGGCTCGTTTTATCGGCAGGGGGAGGGACCTGTCCTTTCCGCAGGTGATGGAGCCCGAACACCCGTTGTCCAACACTGCGGGAGCGGTGGTGGACCCCATCATGAGCCTGAGGCAGAGAATAGCCATTCCGCCCGGTAAGACCGCCAAGATATCCTTTGTGGTGGCGGTGGCCGACAGCCGTGAAGCCGCGCTTTCGCTGGCAAAGGAGTACAGGAATGGCTCTGCTGCTTCCCGTGCCTTTGAGCTGGCATGGACCCATAGCCAGGTTGAGATGCGCTACCTCAATATAACCTCAGGGCAGGTTAACCTGTATCTGAAGATGGCTTCCCACATACTCTATCCTACTCCCTTACAGAGGAACAAAGAGGAATTTTTAAGGAAAAACCAAAAGGGGCAGTCGAGTCTGTGGGCATATGGCATTTCGGGGGATATTCCCATCGTAGTGGTCGAGGTAAGTCAGCTGGAGCATATGGAACTGGTTAGGCAGGTTTTAACGGCTCATGAGTATTGGCGCCTCAAAGGCTTAAATGTGGATCTGGTGCTGCTCAATGAGTATGGCAACAGCTATGAGCAGCCAGTACAGGAGAGGCTGCAGGACTTGGTCATGATAAGCCATGCCCGGGATTTGCAGAACAAGCCGGGAGGGGTATACATCATACAGGGAGTCTTTATGCCCGAGGAGGATAAAGACCTCTTAAAGGCCGTCGCACGGTTGGTGCTTTCGGGCGATGGCGGCAGCATATCCTCGCAGCTTAAATTCTACCAGCCGAAGGAGGCTTTGCCACCTGCGTTGACGGTAACGGCGCTGCCGGCTCAGAAGGAAGAGATATTGGAGGAAAGTGACGAAGAGCTCATATTTTTCAACGAGCTGGGAGGATTCACTCTAGATGGCCGCGAATACGTCATCAGGTTGCGCGATGGCAAATGTACCCCAATGCCCTGGAGCAACGTCATATCCAACAGCCAGTTTGGTTTCCTGGTCACCGAATCGGGAGGCGGCTACACCTGGTGCAAGAATAGCCGCCAAAACAAGCTGACCCCCTGGTCCAACGACCCGGTCATCGATCCTCCGGGTGAAGTCATATATCTCAGAGATGAGGACACGGGTGAGGTTTGGACCATAACGCCATCGCCTGTTCGGGAGAGGCAGCCCTATACGGTCCGCCACGGGCAGGGCTATACGGTCTTTGAACATACAAGCCACGGGATTGTGCAGCGTCAGGAGATGTTTGTGCCTCTGGAACAGCCTGTGAAGATCTCAAAGGTAACCCTAACAAACCAGTCCCAATGGACCAAAAGGATTACTATAACGTATTACGTTGAATGGGTGCTGGGTGTTCAGCGCCATGGTACTAGCCAGTTCATCGTAACCGAATGGGATGAGCAAAGGGGTGTCCTCCTGGCAAGAAACGCTTACAACGAGGACTACCCCCGACGGGTGGCATTTATGGCTGCTAACCTGCCTGTATTTTCCTATACCTGCGACAGAACCGAATTTTTAGGCAGGAATGGCAGCCTCCATGCCCCGGCTGCCCTGCAGAGGATTGGGCTTTCGGGGCGAGCGGGTGCGGGCTATGATCCATGCGGTGCCATTCAAATGAGGATTACGCTGGAGCCGGGCCAGCAAAAGGAGATCGTGTGCCTGCTGGGAGAGGGTGAAGATTTGGAAGAAGTGTACCGGATTATAGGCCTGTATAGAGATGTGGAGAGGGTGGACAGCGAGCTTGAAAGGGTGAAGGAATTCTGGGATGGGGTACTGGGAACGATACAGGTCAGCACGCCGGACCGGTCTATGAACTTGCTGCTCAACCGTTGGTTGGTGTACCAGGTGCTTTCATGTAGGATGTGGGCTAGAACCAGCTTTTATCAGGCGGGTGGCGCTTATGGGTTTAGGGATCAGCTTCAGGATACCATGGCTTTGGTTTACAGCCTGCCTCAAATTGTAAGGCAGCACATCATCGAGGCCAGCGCTCATCAGTTTGTCGAGGGTGATGTGCAGCACTGGTGGCACATGCCCTATAATGGAATCCGCACCCGGATGTCCGATGACCTGCTGTTTTTACCCTTTGTGGTGGCCGATTACGTCAAGGTTACCGGCGATTGGAGCGTATTGGATGAAGAGGTCTATTTCCTCGAAGATGAACCATTGGCACCCCAGGAAATGGAACGGTATAGCGTCCCCAGCATTTCGCAGTGCAAGGCTTCCGTCTACGAGCACTGCATACGAGCCATAGAGCGTGCATTTAGGTTTGGTCCTCATGGTTTGCCGCTCATAGGTACGGGAGACTGGAACGATGGTATGGACAATATAGGAAGGGAAGGCAGAGGCGAAAGCGTATGGCTGGGCTGGTTCCTGTATACCACGCTGCAGCGCTTTATCCCCATCTGTGAGGCAAGAGGGGATGAAGAGCGGGCCAGACGGTTTAGAGACACCGCCTGCAACATCCTCGAAGCCATTGAAAAGCATGGATGGGATGGCGGATGGTACAGAAGGGCTTATTTCGATGACGGAACGCCATTGGGGTCTGAACAAAATGACGAGTGTCAGATAGATTCCATATCCCAATCCTGGGCGGTCATATCGGGAGCCGCAAACCCCAATCGGGTTCGCGAGGCCATGAGGGCTTTGGAGCATTATCTGATTCGCCGTGAAGAAGGGATCATACGTTTGTTTACTCCGCCATTTAATAAAACCCATCTGGAGCCGGGATATATCAAAGGGTATATACCGGGGGTAAGGGAAAACGGTGGCCAGTACACCCATGCAGCGGTGTGGGTGATTATGGCATTTGCCAAACTGGGTGACGGTAACAAGGCTGCCGAGCTGTTTAACTTGATCAACCCCGTAAACCATGGGCGTACATGGATCGAGGTGTCGAGGTACAAGGTAGAGCCGTACGTGATGGCGGCCGATGTTTATTCCACGCCGCTGTATGTAGGCAGAGGAGGATGGACTTGGTATACCGGTTCTGCCTCCTGGATGTACAGGGTGGGACTTGAACATATACTGGGCTTTAAGCTGGAAGGCGATTGCTTGATTGTAGACCCCTGTATACCTCAATGGTGGAACAAGTATGAGATCACCTACAATTACAAAAGCAGCGCATACCACATCGTAGTAGAGAACCCGCAAGGGGTCAGCAAGGGCGTCAGAACTGTATTGCTTGACGGGCAGAAGCTACCTAACAGAAAAATTCCTCTTGTGGATGATGGCATACGCCATGAGGTGCGTGTCATAATGGGGACCGGTGTATAAAACCGGTCTCCTTATTGTTTGTTTTGCTTTATCGCGGTCAATCGCAAAATGATAACAAAGTCGCTGATACGAGCAATTGTTCCAGTAAACTGGTTGCACCCACCACGTTACCGGTCATCTGCCTATTTTTTAATCCAGATCTAGATCTATTTCATAAAGAGAGCAGTAATAGAATATGCTCAAAAATTTGCCAGCTAAATATATCAATCACATATATCAATCTTTTCTAGAGAATTCCAGAATTTTTACATCGCTATTTTGCTCTTGTTTTGATTTTTGGTGGATGGTATATTATAACAAAAAGGCTTGTAACAGTGTATTAGGGGGATAACACAATGTGGTGCAAGAATAAAAAGCGAAGGAGATGATGCGATGTATCTGGCAACTTTTAAGATAGGGGACAAGGAAGATTGGGGCCTTGTAAGGCCTGAGGTGGGGCTCATATGCCCTGCTAAAGTTTGGGTGGGCCAAAATGCGCCAGCAACTCTTCTTGATTTTATACGCTTGTCTGCCGATGACAAAAAGCTGCTTTCATATGAACCCCCTTTGCCCAATGAACAATGGCTCGCCATAGATGAAGTAGAGTTGATAGCTCCTATTCCTCGGCCGGTTCGTAATATATTCTGCGTGGGGAAAAATTATATGGATCACATCGAAGAGATGAATAAGGATATATCAGGCCTCAACATACAATATCCCCAATATTTTACCAAGGCTACACACACCGTTACAGGGCCTTTTGCCGATGTTCCACTGCATTCGGATGTCACGGCACAGGTGGACTACGAAGCCGAGCTGGCAGTCATCATAGGCAAAGAAGGCATCAATATTCCTGAAGATAAGGCGATGGACTACGTGTTCGGGTACACCATCATAAACGACGTGACGGCCAGAGACTTGCAGCAAAACCACAGCCAATGGTTTAAGGGCAAGAGCCTGGATGGTTTTTGCCCCATGGGGCCCTGGATCGTAACCAGAGATGAGATTATACACCCGGTTGAGCTCAACATATCCAGCTGGGTAAATGGGGAGTTGCGACAACGTTCCAATACCCGTCATATGATATTTAGCATTCCTAAGCTTATAAGCATCCTTTCGCAAGGCCTTACCTTAGAACCGGGGGATATACTGGCAACCGGTACCCCTGCAGGGGTAGGCATGGGATTTGACCCGCCAAGGGTTTTGAAGAGCGGCGATGTGGTGAGAATCGAGGTTGAGAAGATAGGCTATATAGAGAATAGGTTTGTCGAATAGAATATTGGTGAATAGGACAAACGCCTCCAGTAATATTTTTTCTACAAGAGAATGTTGCTGGAGGTTTTAAATTTTATGAAGGTCATATTTATCTCCAGGAGATGGTTTATAGTATTGTGGATTTTGTTGGGCATAGCGCTGTTTTTGTTATTTGCTTTAAAGCTCAAAGAAGACAGCGCTATTCTTACCCTTGCCTCACCTGTTAGCAAAAAGATAATTGTGATAGACGCGGGACACGGAGGCTTTGATCCGGGAGCTGTAAGCGATAGTGGCACCCGAGAAGATAAGATAAATCTAATCATAGCACGGAAGCTAAAAAAGTATTTGGAAAATCAGGGAGCCAAGGTCGTAATGACCCGACAAACCGATGAGGCTCTGGGCAGAACCAAGAGAGAGGACATGCAAAAACGGGTTGAGATTATAAGAAACAGCAATGCAGATATTGTGGTCAGCATCCACCTCAACAAGTTTCAGCAGTCGAAGTATTACGGAGCGCAAACTTTCTATATGGCCGGAAGCGAGGAAGGCAAAAGGCTGGCGCAGTGCATCCAAACCCAGCTTATAAAAATTTTAAATCGCGGAAATACCAGGCAGATCAAGGCGGTAAGCGATCTGCTCATACTCAAGGCGGGTCAGGCTCCCAGCGTTATCGTGGAGTGCGGTTTTCTTTCCAATCCTCAGGAGGAGAAGTTGCTTAAAACCGATGAATATCAAGAACAGGTGGCATGGGCGATATACTGCGGAATTGTCGATTATTTCGCCGGGTAATAGCGATTGTGCCGGGCAGTAGTGTCATTAAACATAAAAGCTTTGATTTTGCTGAAAACTTAATCTGCTTAAATGTAGCTTTATAAAGCAATGCCTATGTATGCAATTTTTCTCTTCCCGTCATTTTACTTCAAAATTGTAGATTTCGTTTTAAGCAACAAAATAGACTTTTTAGAGCAGAATCAGCTTTTAGATATTATGGCCCACGTTAATTATTGTATTTAACACATTGTATAACAATAAAATTTCTAACTAAATATATGAAGATAGGAACAGCACGGGTTATTTTAAAAATATTTTTTTGTGTTGACATTGACGCAACGTAAAGGTTTATAATGCAGTTATCAAGGAGGGATAGCATGGAGTACACGGTACATGAATTGGCAAAGCTGGCAGGAATAACGCCAAGAACGCTTAGATACTATGATGAAATTGGACTTCTTAAGCCGGCAAGAATAAAAATGATTGAGATGTACGTTGATGATGAACGTTTTACGGCATACTACGATAAAATCGCTCCGGGGTGTGCGGCCTTTTTGCGTGATGCAATGAGGATATACACTGGGATAAAGGATTATAATTGAGTTGTACAGTAGCTGCTTGGTTTATTGATTAAATATCAGATAACGGTAGTGGAGAGATCTTAAGCAACATAGCCTTCCTGCCGAAAAGGGTAGGGAGGCTTTTTATCTTGATTGGTATTGAAACGAGGGCACGGAATGTGATAGCCTTAAATAGGAGTCAGAAATGGGGAGGTAAAAAAATGAAGAAATCCCTTCTTTTAAAAAGGCTGATTACTATGATCGTATATTTGGGGGAATTATTATTTGTATTCTATATCGGCATAGGGTATTTTAAATCGGGTGCAATGTTTGACGTGGTCGGCTTGTTTCTCATAGCTTCTATTTTTTGCATACCCGCAGGTGTCGCTACATGCCTGATAGCATCGACTATGCAGGAATATGATAAAAAAGTAAGGACGGTGAGAGCTTTTGTATTTGCAGTCTTTTTGTTTTATGCTTTAATTTTATTCTATTTATTGTTCATGGGACGATACAGACTCAGGGCATGGACCATTGGGAATGTCGGATTTAACATAAACGCCTTCAATATAAACTTGGTTCCGTTCAGAACGATAGCGACTTACATACGGCAATATTTTAGCGGCTCGATCAATAAGTCAATAATAATCGAAAATTTAATGGGCAATTTGTTCGTATTTGCCCCGATGGGCTTGCTATTGCCTTGCTTGTTTAAAAGCTTGAGGAAGTTTAATAAGTTTATCATTGCCATGATAATAATCCTGGTTGCAGTGGAGTCTGCACAGCTGTTAACCAATACCGGGAGTATGGATATAGATGACATTATATTGAATTTGGCAGGAGCGATTATATTCTTTGCTGTTTGGAAACTCCATGTACTTCAACAATTGTTGAAAAAGTTTTATATTGTAGAAATGTAAGGCTTTGTCACGTTCTAAGATTATCTTTATCTGAAAATGGCTGTTGGCTTATCTCTAATAATACGTGAAAGAGATGATGAGGCAATGGAAATTACGAAAAATAAAGTTACGACGATATTTTTCATTTTAATATGTGCTGCCATGTTGGTATCATTGCTTATATTAATCATAAATGCCCATATCAAGGCTTTAGTAAAAGGTAGAATTCTCTCACCGGACCATATACCGATAACCGATGCCGACTGTATCCTGGTATTGGGGGCAAGGGTGTGGGCCGACGGGCGCCCCAGCTATATGCTTGAGGATCGGCTTGTGCGGGCTATTGAGCTGTACAATATGGGCATTTGTAATAGGTTGCTGATGAGCGGCGATCATGGCAAAAAGGATTATGATGAGGTCAACGTGATGAAAAAATATGCCGTTGACAGAGGAATCCCATCAAGCTGCGTTTTTATGGACCATGCGGGATTTTCAACCTATGAAAGCCTTTATCGTGCCAGGGACGTTTTTAAGGTTAAAAAGGCCATTATAGTCACCCAGGAGTATCATCTTTATAGAGCTCTATATATCGCACAGAAGTTGGGTTTGGAAGCGTACGGCGTTGCCGCCGACCGCAGGGAGTACTACGGGCAGTCGAGCAGGGAACTGAGGGAGATACTGGCAAGGGTCAAGGACTTTTTCGCAGCGATTATAAAGCCCAAGCCTACCTATCTCGGTGACCCAATTCCCATAGACGGTGATGGCGATTTGACAAACGATTAATGAAACAAAATCCAGTGGAGGGCCGTCTAATATATCGAAAGCTTTACAAGGGAGGTTTTATCATGAAAAGGTATTGGTTTGTATTTGCAATAGCTGTTGTAACATTGCTGTTTTTTTCATCCTGCGGCCCTGCTGATAACGGAAATGGGGTAAGCTTCGAGGCTACCGTCCTTGAGAACAACCAATCGAATTTGTTGGTACAGCCTGAGGAAGGCTCCGATGAGCTGCGTTCATCAGATAAGATTATAGTGCACATAAATGATGATGTGAAATTGCTGGATTCCCAAGACAAGGAGATAAAGATTAGCGATATAAAAGTAGGGGATAAGGTACGGATATTCTATAATGGTGCAATTGCGGAGAGCTATCCAGCGCAGATCAATAGATGTTATAAAGTTAAGTTGCTGGATTGACGTAAAATGCTCGAGCCGGGTGTTATAGTCTGTATTAGATTTGCATCTGCATTATGCTGTTGTTTGCACGACACCCAGAATCAATTCTGGTTGAACTGTTTTTTGGCATAATATAGAATGAGATGATGAACGTATCAAAAAGTAAATTAATTCTACTAATTTTATGTTTAACTTTTTTCAGTAGTATATCAGCCTATGCATTGTCATCAATGAGTGGGACTGTAAAAGTTTGGGCTGGACTTCCATTGATTGGTTGGACCTACGTAAATACCCCTTATACAGCTTACTACGAAGAAATATTTTATGAAGGAGTGTTTCCAGATGGTAATATAGTAGCTCAACAAACAAATGAATTATTAAGTTCTAAAAAAGGTACAGTTGTACGTGCTGTAAAAAATGTCGTTTTAGGACCTTCTTACCAAAGTGCAGGGTTTTCGATATTTGAATTCAGATTTATTGAGAATTGGTATAAGATAACTGGAGTCAGCACCTTTGATGTATATGCGGCAGGTGAATGTGTGGCTGAAGTTAGTGGCGTAAGAATTAGTTTAGGTAGGCAAACATTCTTGGGGGAAGTAGATTTAGGTTACTATGTAATAAGATAGATTAAGCAGATTTAGTTTAATATGAGGATAAGACTATATGGAATCCTCCATATAGCCTTATCTAAAATGTTTGGGAGGATAGTATGGGTGGCATTGTTACAAACAATTTAAGCTTTTCATATGGCAAAAACCAGGTGCTTAAAGATGTTAGTTTTACTGCCTATGAAGGCGAGATAACATACCTTGCCGGGCTAAATGGTGCAGGCAAAACCACCTGGATAAAATTGTGTTCCGATTTATTAATCCCCGATAAAGGAGAAATTCTTTTGGGTTTTTCCCCTCAAAAGGCTATGAAACATCTTTATTCGGTCGTTTTTGATTTCCCTCCTGTGTACCCTCAGTTAACCGGGTATGATAATTTATATGTACTGTACGGCGTTGATTCCAAACTAAAAAACTTCAAGAAGATTCAGGACGCTATGGGGTTATCCGATTATTTGTTGAGGAAAAAAGCCCGCGATTATTCATTGGGACAACGCCATCGATTGGCTATTATGGGTGCGCTTTTAAGGGATCCTAAATATTTGGTGTTGGATGAGCCCGATATCGGTATTGATCCGGAAGGATGGAGTGCGGTAAAGGAGTGTCTCCTGATGATGAAGAACGAAGGAGCGGCTATTGTAATTACGGGCCAGCATATGGATGAAATGTGTGAACTGGCGGATCGTGTCGTGATTCTTCATAATAGAACAATTGTGTACGATAATAGAAAAGAGCAATTGATTGCGGATCATCCCAATAGTACTTATACGGATATAATTATGTCTTATATGCGTTAAAGTTAATTGAGCAGAGGTAAAAACGCGGAGGGATAATATGAAAAAATATATAGTTGCAGAATTAAAGCGGATATTTAAACCCCGTAGCATATGGATTTTCATTTCAATAATAGCTTTGCTTTGTATTATCAATATATATTTTACCAATAAGGTAATTGATGAGGACATTACATACAATGGAAAAGCCGATAAATATTCATTTCTAATTTCACCGCCCATATCAATTAATGCATTAGCCTTGCTATTCTTATCGGGCGGCTTTATTTTAGGTTGCTTTGCCGTTTGGAATATGCATCAGGAATATTCCACCAAATGCATCTATATACGATGGTCTATGGGAAACATGAGAAGTGTTCTGCTTTCGAAATTTCTTAGCGGTATTTTACTGATTGTTTTGTCCGTTTTTATTGTAATATTAATGGGAGGAATAGCTGATATATTTTGGATACTGAGCCATAGTTTTTCACGCGTAAAATTCTCCGTTATTCTATATTTGAAAAAAATATCCGTGATTATTTTATATTTGTCCAGGTCATATGTTCTGGGAATTATGTGCGGGTATCTCTTTACCAAACTGCCATACGCCATATTGGTTTTCATTGGATTTACGCTGCTTGAACGACAATATTTGCCTTATTCCCATGTTTTGTTGACCAATATTTTTTATGATATAAAAGGCGGCATGTTAACTCCCGTTCTCGATCTATTTCCGCCGTGTGAAGTAAAAGCATCTGTTATGGGATTGATAATCGAAGTTCTGGCGGGTGGGATTCTTTTAAATTACTTACCCTATTGGAAATCCGTTAACGTTAAGGAGTAAATGGCCGATGAGGGAATATTTAAAAAGGGAATTTACCTTATTTTATAAAACAAAAAGCCTGATGATTATATCCTTATTAAAACCTATTTTGGTGTTATTTGGATTATGGATTTCGCTCACCGAAAGAGGACTGGATGTAATGACCGTTCCTTCGCAGCTATTTTATGCGTTGGACAAGTATTTGATAACTTTACTAACAATTGCGTTATCTATAGAGATAATTTCATTTGCGGGTTGTGAATATCATTATAAAACCGTGTTAACAAAGCAAACTTTGAGCCGTTGGTGTGACGTTTTAAAGGCAAAGATATTGATCATATTGATTGACCTCTTAATATTGATGGTTGTTGCCATCATTCTGTCAGCCCTGTTGATGCCAACCATTTCATTATCTGTTCGCATAGTGGAAATAGTAGCTTTGACCATCTATTTATTCTATTTCGGCATTATTATCTTGTTGGTAATCGAAATTTTTCAAAACGAATTGGCTGCAATTATTTTTGCAGGAGGTACAATCCTATTAGGCAAGACCATTTTCTTTGGTAAATATATGCCTAAGCCCCATTTTTCAACTGTGTTATTTTATTTAGAGCATTTACTGTCTAACGTCGATTATTACCGAGATTTTGTAACGGCCAGAATGTGGCTGAAAGAGTTTTTATATTTTATAATTCTTATCGGTTTATTTATTACTGCATATTCTATTAAGAGGAGAATTAGGAATTTATAAGGATGGGCTTCCATACCTTTTTTATTATTAGAATTGACTTTTGCGGTTAAATTTGTTATAATTTTAACAGAGCGATGGTTTTTTATAAGTTTCTAACCTCAAGGGGATGGATTCCCTGAGAGAGAGGAAACGGATGTGCAGAAAAAAGATAATCTGTACCCTTTTCCGATCTTTCGGGGAAGGGTATTTTTGATTTTTGGGCGTCTGCATTCCATAAGATGCAGCGTGTAACAGCATGGTTGGAGCTGGAACTGCCGTTTGACCTTGCATTCGTTGCGGTGCATTTCGAGTGTCGACCGGCTTGTGGGATAAAATGCCGTATACAGGCTGCATGGAGATGGAACCTGCGCTACGATTGAAAAAAGCGACCGTGAGAAAGGTGGTATATAATGAGCCTTAGCAATACGCCGCGTTCGGAACGCCTGCACATTGCCATATTTGGAAGGAGAAATGCCGGAAAGTCCAGCCTTATAAACGCCCTGACCGGCCAGGATATCGCTCTTGTGTCGCCGGTAAAGGGTACCACCACTGATCCGGTATACAAGGCCATGGAGCTATTACCTTTGGGGCCTGTGGTATTGATCGATACGGCAGGCCTGGATGATGAGGGTGAGCTGGGGGAGCTTCGAAGAAAGAGGACGCTGGAGGTTTTGAACAAGACCGATGTGGCTATTTTGGTAGTGGATGGGAGCGCAGGTATAGGTGAGTTTGAAGAATATATGGTGGGCATGCTTAAAAAGCAGGGCATGCCTATCGTAGGGGTTATCAATAAGGCTGACCAATCCACGATCCCTGCCGAAGTCATAGCAGCGTACGGTAAAAGATGGGGAATTCCCATTGTAGAGGTGTCTTCCGCTACCGGGAGGGGGATAGAGGAGTTAAAGGAGGCCATTATTAAAGCCGCGCAGGTAGAGGAGAACCAGGATTGTATAGTGAGGGATTTGATCTCTCCCGGAGATTTTGTGGTACTGGTGGTACCCATCGATAAATCGGCGCCCAAGGGAAGGCTCATTCTTCCCCAGCAGCAGACCATAAGGGACATTCTGGACGGTAAGGCAATGGCCGTGGTAACCCAGGAGGACAGGCTGAGGGCTACGCTGGAGGGCTTGAAAGTCAAACCGCGGCTGGTCATCACCGATTCCCAGGTGTTTCATAAGGTTGCGGCCGATACGCCTCCGGATATACCACTTACTTCGTTTTCCATCCTTTTTGCGCGGTATAAGGGCGATTTGAGGGAACTGGTGAGGGGTGCCAGGGCTGTTGGTCAGCTCAAGGACGGAGATAGGGTCCTTATAGCCGAGGCCTGTACCCACCACCGGCAGGATGACGATATAGCCAGGGTCAAGATCCCCCGCTGGCTTGCGCAAAAGACAGGCAGGAATTTGAAACTCGATTTTGCAAGCGGGATGGATTTCCCGGATAATCTGAACGAGTATTCCCTGGTCATCCACTGCGGCGGCTGCATGCTCAACAGGAAGGAGATGCAGAACCGCATAAGGCGGGTTGTAGATGCCGGGGTACCGATTGTCAACTATGGCGTGTTTATAGCCTATGTTCAGGGAATTCTGGATCGGGCATTGCAGCCGTTTAAAGGGCAAATATAATTTTAAATTACTTGAGCTTTTACGGGCTATAGAGCTGGCCATAATGGCACGGAGGATTTAAAGCTAGGAACCTTTTGCCAGCTTGAAAATACAAAATTTTGCTTAATGGTCAAGTTTAACAAAAATTATAAATTTCAGAAGGGGATGATTGGTCATGTTGACGGCTGAAAAGGCCGATTTTATAAAGGACGATGTAATATTTGAGGCACTGGAGAAGGGGAAAAACAGGACGAGGGAAGAAGTCGAGGCCATTATAGAGAAAGGCAGGCAGGCCAAGGGCTTAACCCTGGAGGAGACAGCCGCCCTCCTTCAAATCGATGACCCAGAACTTAACGAGAAACTCTTTGAAGCCGCACGTCAGGTAAAGGATGCCATATACGGCACCCGTATAGTGCTGTTCGCGCCGCTGTATGTGTCCAACTATTGCGTAAACAGGTGCAGGTACTGTGGGTATAAATGCACCAATAAAATTCCGAGAAGGAAGCTTACCGATGAGGAAGTGCGCAGGGAAGTGGAGATAATCGAAAGCCTAGGGCACAAGAGGATTGCCCTGGAGGCTGGCGAAGATGACAAAAACTGCCCCATCGAGTATATAACCCATGTGATGGACGTGATATACAGCACAAAGATTAAAAACGGGAGCATCAGGCGTATTAACGTCAACATAGCCGCAACCAGCGTGGAAAACTACAGAAAGCTGAAAGCTGCCGGGATTGGGACTTACGTGCTGTTCCAGGAGACCTATCACCGCGAAAGCTATAGCAAATACCATCCCTCGGGCCCCAAGAGCGACTACGACTACCACACCACCGCCATGGACAGGGCGATGGAAGCAGGCATAGACGATGTAGGCCTGGGCGTGCTGTTTGGCCTTTATGATTACAGGTACGAGGTTCTCGGGCTTTTGCTCCATGCGCAGCATCTGGAGGAGAAGTTCGGGGTGGGACCGCACACCATTTCGGTGCCAAGGCTCAGGCCGGCCGTGGGCGTTTCTCTGGACGAATATCCCTATTTGGTATCCGACCACGATTTTAAGCGGATAGTGGCCATACTGCGTTTGGCTGTGCCGTATACGGGCATCATTCTCTCGACGCGTGAAGCGCCCGGATTCAGGGAAGAGGTTATCAATCTCGGAGTTTCGCAGATCAGCGCTGGGTCCTGCACTGATGTGGGGGGGTATATGCTCCATGAGCAGGGTGACAATCAGCCTCAGTTCGAGCTGGCCGACCATCGTTCACCCCTTGAGGTCTTAAAGAGCCTGTGCAGGCAGGGTTATCTGCCCAGCTACTGTACCGCCTGCTATCGGGCAGGCAGAACAGGAGAGAGGTTTATGGCCTTTGCCAAAAGCGGGCAGATCCACAACCTATGCTATCCCAATGCCATACTGACATTCAAGGAATATTTAGAGGACTACGCCGATGATGAATTGAAGGCTTTAGGCAACCAGGTAATCGAGAGAAATCTTGCAAAAATCCCCAATCCTGTTATGCGCGATAAGACCATAGAAAGGCTGAGAAGAATTGAAAATGGCGAAAGGGATTTGTTCTTCTAATCCTTTTGCCGGCACAAGACGTGAAATTTTGTGTTTGTTTTAAAACAGATATTTGGAAATAAAAAGCGCAGAGGAGGTATCCGGTGAACAGCTTGGATTTACTGCTTGATAAGCTTTACAATACCAATGAGCTATCCAGGGATGAGCTCATTTATGTGCTGGAAAATTTGGACGAAGAGCATACTCAGAAGCTGTTTGATTATGCCAGAAGGACCAGGGATCGGTATTACGGCAACAAGGTTTATATGCGCGGACTCATTGAATTTTCAAACATATGCCGAATGAACTGCTTATACTGCGGTATACGTGCGGGCAATTCAAAGGCCGAAAGATACCGCTTGAGTGAAGAGGAAATATTTGAATGCTGCAGGGAAGGGTATGCTCTAGGGTACAGGACTTTTGTGCTTCAAAGCGGAGAGGACCCGTGGTATACGGCGGATAGAGTTGTGAGCATAATTGCCCGCATAAAAAAATCCTTTCCCGATGCGGCCATCACTTTATCCATAGGCGAAAGGGATGACGATGAATACCGCGCTTTTTTTGAGGCGGGGGCAGAGCGATACCTGCTTCGCCACGAGACGGCGTCCAAAAGCCTGTATGAAAGGCTTCATCCCGGGGCAAGCTTCGATAACCGCAGAAGGTGTCTATGGGTGCTCAAGGAGATAGGATATCAGGTGGGAGCCGGCTTTATTGTGGGTTTGCCCGGCCAGACCAAGCAAGATCTGGTGGAGGATTTGCTGTTTCTCAAACAGCTCAACCCCCATATGATAGGTATCGGGCCTTTTATTCCCCATAAAGAGACGCCGCTTGGAAAGGAAAAAGCAGGCACCGTGGAGGATACGCTGGTCATGGTGGCGCTGGCGCGCCTTTTGGTGCCCGATTGCCTGCTTCCGGCTACAACCGCCATGGGGACTCTGCATCCCAGGGGAAGGGAGCTGGCACTGATGGCCGGTGCCAATGTGGTGATGCCCAATCTATCACCCGTTTGGGCACGGCCCAAATACGAGCTTTATCAAAACAAAATCTGTATCGGGGAAGAAGCCGCGCACTGCCGAAGTTGTATTGAAAGGCGGATCAATTCCGTTAGCATGGAGGTTGATATGGGACGAGGGGATCACTATAAATTCAGGCAAAAGAGAGATAAATTCGCATAAAACCAAGATTACACAACAGTAATAGATACTTAAGAAAATTCCTATTCCACGGTAAATGCCTGGCCGTATACCGCCATGCTAAAAGCCCGTTCGGCATCTGCAATGGACATCCCCTTAATGTTCATCTGATTTATATCGGCGATGCCTACGTTTTTATTTTTCAGATCCCACAGGTAACGTATGGCTTCAGGGTGGAGGCCCAGCAGACGCGCTCCTATGGTATCCACTGCAACCGGGTCGGTACCGCTTATGATAATTCCGACGCGGCGCGGAATGCCATTGTGAGGGCCGGTACCTATCATGGCAGGGTTGGTGCTCACAATTGACAGGTCTATGGGTATTACCTGTGCCATTGCGCTTATGAAGCCATGGATGTCATTGTGTATGCCCAGGTTCTTTTTGGGGTACCCGTGTTCTTCGGCAGGCGGCCAACCCAGGGCGATGTTTTTGATGGCTGCCGTCATAGTTGCAACGTTGTGTAATTTAAGCTGTGCAAACGAGATCAGAAAGGTCATTTCCTCATAGAGCTTATTCAAGTTAGTGGCTGGTGGGGAAGAGTGGTTTAAGTTCACCCTTACAAATGGACCATAATTTAGGTCCACGAATTCCACCTGTTCTTCATTGATGATTTTATCGTATCCAACTGCTTTCATGACTTCAGAGGTGGTTCTCTCCGCAGAGCCCGTGGCCACAATGATTCTGCGAGGATTGTTTTTCTTGACAAATCTTATGATGGTGCGCAGGCTTTCTGGGCTTACCACATCCCCTGTTTCGGTGCCCGCTGGTTTTACCCAGTTGGGCGTTATGACCACTACATCATTGGCATTGATCATGGTGTCGGCTTGAATCAGGTTCAGGGATTCTATTATTGCCTGGCTTTCATCGCTGTTCATGGCAATTCCTATATCAGCAGTATTTCTTCGCCTTTGACGCATTTTTTACACCTCCGAGTTTATTTTGCCAAATATGAGAGCTGTTATTCTCAAGAATTGGGCGGAATACGCATAAAAGAAAAACCTCGGAGGAGTGATATACTCCCCGAGGTTTTTAAAATCTTTAAAAGAGAGCTTTTAACGACGATTCCATATCATATCGCTCATTCGTAATTCGTTTTTTAAAGTTAAGATATTTGTGTTTTTATTAATCAGGACCACTTCAATTCCTACCATATCGGCCCAATCCATTAGGTGTTCAGAAGTGACAGCGTAAGAAAAAACGGTATGATGGGCACCACCAGTTAAAATCCATGCTTTTGCGGCTTCTTTGAGAGAGGGTTGAGGTCGCCACAATACCCGTGCGACGGGCAATTTAGGCATCTCTTGTGCAGGTTCAATAGCTTCCACCTCATTGATTACTAATCGAAAACGGTTACCCATGTCTATTATAGATGCTGTGATTGCTGGACCGCCTCTTCCGTTAAATACCAAGCGTGCTGGATCTGCCTTCCCCCCTATGCTGAGAGGATGTACTTCAATGCGAGGGGTTGATGCAGCTAAAGTAGGACACACTTCCAGCATATGCGCCCCTAGTACCATTTCATTTTCTGGCTCTAGATGATATGTATAATCTTCCATAAAAGAGGTTCCCGGAGGTAACCCGATATTCATTATTTTCATGATGCGAACTAAGCCTGCTGTTTTCCAGTCACCTTCTGCACCAAATCCATATCCTTCTGACATTAAATGCTGTACCGCCAGTCCTGGTAGCTGTTTTAGTCCGTGCAGGTCCTCAAACGTAGTCGTAAATGCAGTATATCCTCCATCATTTAGAAAACGTTTAATTCCCAATTCAATACGAGCTTGTTCTCTGATTGCATCGAGAGCGGTACTGGATTGCTTTACTTCTGGTGGAACATAGTAGAGTTTGAAGTATTCTTCTATCAGTTGATCAACTTCTGATTCCGCAATTGAATTTACTTGTTTTACCAAATCGCCAATTCCATAGCCATCTACCGACCAACCGAATTTGATCTGGGCTTCTACCTTATCTCCTTCTGTTACTGCAACTTGACGCATATTATCGCCAAAACGGGCAATTTTGAGGTTTTTGCCTTCAATAAAAGCGGTGGCAGCGTTCATCCAGACTTGAATTTCGCGACAGACTTCGGGATCTTCCCAATGTCCTACAACAACTTTGCGTGCTATTTGCATGCGCGTCACTATAAAGCCGTATTCTCGATCGCCATGGGCAGATTGGTTTAGGTTCATAAAATCCATATCAATGTAATCCCATGGAATGTCACGGTTGAACTGCGTATGCAGGTGCAACAGAGGTTTTTTCAATTCGCTAAGACCCACAATCCACATTTTAGCAGGGGAGAAAGTATGCATCCAAGTAATTAAACCTGCACACGTTGGGTCTGCATTCGCTTCTCTAAAGAGATTTTGAATGGCTTCAGGCGTTGTAAGAACCGCCTTGAAGATGACTTTGCAGTGGGGAAAGGTGTTCTTATCAAGCCATTCTGCAATAATCCTTGAATGTTCTTTTACTTTCTCCAATACTTCATTGCCATACAAATGTTGGCTTCCCGTTACAAACCAGAAAACATAGTCTTTTGTCTTCATGGTTTTATCCCGTCCTTTCAACCATTTTTACCCTTTTTTATCCATTCCGCAACTTGTACGGTGCGGCGGGCCTGATGAAATACAGCTTGTTTTACATCTTCTACCATTTTGCCGTCTTCTCCCTGAGTAACCGTTGTTCCGTATGGATTCCCTCCTGCGGTAAACACGGAATCATCAGTGTATCCAGGTGGAACTATGATAGCGCCCCAGTGCATCATGCAGGTATATATATCCTTTACAGTGCCTTCCTGACCGCCATGCGGGTTTTGAGCCGATGACATGGCGCTTACGACTTTGTTTGTGAGCTTTCCTTGAGCCCATAGACCACCCTGCATATCGATGAACTGCTTTAATTGAGCAGGAATGGTGCCAAACCTGGTTGGCGCGCTAAATATAATAGCATCTGCCCACTCAATGTCTTCGGATGTGGCCTCCTTTATATCTTTCGTCGCTTCTACAGTTTCTTGCCATGCCTTGTTTTTTGCTATGACTTCCGGTGGAGCCAATTCACGAACCTTCAGAAGGCGTACCTCTGCACCGGCTTCTTGACCGGCTTGAGCCGCCCATTTGGCCATCTGATAATTGATACCCGTCATACTATAAAATATAACGGCTAATTTTACCTTTTCCATTTATGATTCTCCTTTCAAATTTCAAAAATATTTTAATTATTAATTAAATGATACACCAATATATCGGATTTTAAACTCTAAATTGCAATATTAAATGCAACACTTTTTGAAAAAAGTATGATATAGATATCCAAATTTTTACTTTTTCATTTGTAAAACCTTATGGTGTCAAGGGAAGGGTGGAGATTTTCGAGCGTAAGCGAGAAAATACTACCCGACCTTGACACCATTTAACAGATGATATAATTGTTTCCAAGCCAGTTGGCATACCTGCCCACTTGGCCTTAATTGTATTCTATCATCCTGACTCTTTCGATCTCTACGTCAGCTTACTTCAACAAATAGTCCTTCTAATGTTTTGCCTTTTCTCTTACAGATTTCTAACAGTTCCCTGTAGAAACATTCGTCTGGTGTATTGTAACCCAGTATCTTTCTCGGATATTGATTCATCCATCTTTCTATCTCTTTAACCTCTACTAACGGTATGTCTTTTATCGCTTTCCCTTTGGGAATAAATCTCCTTATAATCCCATTTTGCCTCTCATTGCTTCCCCTTTCCCATGACGAGTAAGGATGGCTAAAATATGCTTCGCTTTTCAAGCTCTCTAAAAGGGCTGACAGCTCACTAAACTCTGAACCGTTATCAGCCGTTATGCTCTTGAATACCTCTTCAAATATCTCCCCATAGTAAGCTTTAAGCCCCATAAACACTCTCTTTACTGCCCGACTCTCCTTCGATTCTAA